>JAAUTM010000062.1 GCA_012031455.1 Phycisphaerales bacterium | reverse complement strand
CCGCCTTGGTGAAAGCCGTTGCAAGCAGTCGGCCAACGGACTTCTCGGCCTGGATGGCCGCATTAGGCTTGATTGTAGCCTTACGGCTGCTTTGCTAGTGGATCAATTCCAACGTTTGGTAACCGCGCTTGGCCACCACCAGCACGCTGAAGGCCAAGCTGACCTTCGACCAGACCGTCGCCAAGGAGCAGGCGAAACTGGTCGCCGCGCTGACCGCCTGTTCATCCGTCACTTCTCCCCTCACGGCCACGGCGAATCCCGTCGGTTCCAAGATGGGGGAGGCGAAGGTATCTCTCCTCTTCGGCACCATTCCGCTCAAGAAGAACCAGGACGGCGGCGTCTACGCCGCGGCGAAGAACGGCGGCATCACCAGCACGGCTTCGACCACGACCACTCAGGGCATCATTCGCACCAGCGGCGACACGGCTGGCTTTGGCATCATCACGCTGGCCGATGACACAACCATTGACACCACCAACAACGGCGGCACCGCAGCAGGGGCGACCATCACCCTCGGCGGCACGGTTGATGGGGCTGGTTTTGATTTGACCCTTAACAGTGGTACCACAGGCGATCTGGCGATTAACAACGCCATCGGCGGTGGCGGAGCCATCGGCCTTTTGACCATCACCGGCAACAACATCAGCTTCGATGCCAACACCACCAGCACCGGTTTGCTGGTGACGGCTCAGGGCAACGTCACGGTGGGTGCTGGCGACACGGTGAACTTTGGTGCGGTGGCATCGACAATCACTTCCAACGGCACACTTTCAGCCGGGGCCGGTGCAGCGGTGGATGGCGGTGCAGCTCTGACGCTGCGTCCGCTGGCGGTTACCGATGGCATTGATGTGGGCAACGATGCCCAGGGTGCCACGACCGGACTTAATGTCCTCAAGTCATTTGTTTCGGTTGTGAGCGCCAACGTGACGGATCTGGAACTGGGCTACGCAGGCACTCAAACCGGGCAGATTGTCATCAACGAAAACACAGACCTGCTGGTGGCGACGAACCTGACGGTTCACGCTGGTGGCGGTTTGCTGGCAGCCAACAACATCACGCTCAGCGGTGCGGGGGATGCTATCACGGTCAACGGCAACACCAGCTTCGGCGGCGGCGGGACATGGACCACCAATGCTGGCGACATCACCCTTGATGGCACGCTGGCAATGGCGGATGGCAGCACGGTGAATCTGCTTTCCACCGGCGGCGATGTGGAAGTCACCGGGACGATCAATGGCATCACTGACAATGACAATGAAACCCTGGTCATCAATGCCGGGGTCGGCGGCATCATTCTCGGCGGCAATGTCGGCGGCACGATCCCGCTGGGCACTCTCCAACTGTTTGCCAATGATATGACCTTCCCGACTTTGATCACGGCCACCAATGCTCAGCTTAGTGCGGGCACGGCTGGCGGCCTGATCGGTGTGGAACACAACGGCGATCTGGACCTGACCATTGTCGATCATCTGGAAAGACTGGCGGTCACCAATCTGACCATCGGGGATGTAGCCAACACCGGCGGTATCACGGCTGGCACCGACAACGATCTGGAAGATGCCCTTTACAACATCACGATTCTGTCCAACACCGGCAACATCACGCTGGCGGGCAACTATAGTTCCATCAATGGAAGTTCCCTCACGCTGGACACCACCGGCAACATCGTGATCGATGCTGGGCTGGATATTGACATCGATGGCGCTTTCACCGCTCAGAATGCAGCAGCGATGTCGCTGGGCGCGTGGATCACCACGACCAATGACAACATCACCATCAATGCTCCGCTGACGCTCACCGATGATGTGGAATTGAACACTGGCAGCGGCGCGGGCAACATCGTATTTGGTTCCACCATTGATGGCACTCAGGAATTGACACTCAGTGCTGGCACAGGCAACCTGACGATCAGTGGCGCGGTGGGCGGTGGAACAGTGCTGACAAGTCTGGTCGTGGAAAGCGCAACAACGACCACCACCGATGCCATCAACGTCAACAGCTTGCTCAGCTTTACCAGTGATGAAGTGAACTTTGGCGGTGGCGCAGGCACGGTGAGTGGTGCCACGATTGAGTTTGCACCTTCGAGCGGGACGGTCACGGCAATCCTGATCGGCAACAATGGTGCTGATGCCGGGGCAGCCAACTTCGATTTGAATGACACGGATATCGCTGCTTTGGCGGATGGCTTTACCAGCATCACGATCGGTGATGCCGGCAGCACGCTTCCCATCACCATTCACAGCAGCGGCGCGACATTCAGTGATAGTCTGACGCTCAACGCTGATGGAGTGGGCGGGTCGGTGCTGGTGTCGGGCGATTTGAGCACCGCTGGTAACAATGATGCTGCCACGTTGACGATCAACGGCTCCGGCGCGACGACCACGCTGGAAGCGAACCTGATCACCGAAGGTGGAGCCATCACCATTAACGATGCGGTAGTGCTGGATGGAGCCATCCTGCTGGATACCACCAACGGCGGGGCGGATGCGGCGGGTGCGAATATCACTTTCGACACCCCCGGTACCATCCTTGATGTCGGGTTCCAGACATCGACACTGACTCTGCGAGCGGGCACGGGTGGCGACGTTTCCGTGGCTGGCGACATCGGCTCGGTACCCAACCGTCTGAGCGATCTGACGATTGTCAGTGCCCATGATGCTACTTTTGATGGTGTGGTTTTAGTGGCGGGCCTGTTGCAGTCGGCGGGCACTGGTACGACCACCTTCAACAGCACCGTTTCCTCCAACGGCAACAACATCAGTCTGACAACCGGTGAAGTGGTACTCAACGATGCCCCCATGACCACAAGTGGTGGCGGCAACATCACCATCACCGGCGCATTCACGGTGGATGATGCCTCGGCGATCAGTTCCAACGGTTCGTTCAGCCAGTCGGGCGGAGCAGTATCGCTTGGCTCGAACATCAGCACGACCAACAGTGGAATCACCATCGGCGGGGCACTGACCCTAACCGAGAATGTGACCCTGGCGGCAGGCACTGCGGTCAACGCCACGGCTGCTCTGGATGATGTATCTGCAGGTACCAACAACCTGACCATCACTGCCGATGAAATCAACTTCGGTGGTGGAGCCAACTCTGTCACCGGCACCGGCACTCTGACCCTGCAACCCAACAACGATGGCGATGCCATGCAACTGGGTGGCGTGGATCCGGGCGCAAATACCCTGACGCTGGATAATACTGATCTGGATGCACTGGGTGCGGGCTTCACGCTGATCAACCTCGGTCGCAGCACCGGCACACATGCCTACAGCATTCAGGCAGGTTTGCCTGACCCCGCATTCAACGACCCCGTGGTCTTCCGTGGCCTGACGACTCTTACTCTGGCAGGCACGCTGGCGGTGGACGATGACATCACCTTCGATGGCCCGCTCACGCTCAGTGCCAACGGCAATGCCATCACCACCACGGGCGATGACATCACCATCAACGGCGACCTGACCGTATCCGATGGCAACTCGCCGATCATCACGACTCAGGGCGGTGCCGATGCCGACATCACCATCAATGGTGAAATCAACGGCACACCCGGTGGCGGCGCTGAAAGCATCACCCTCACGGCTGGCAACGATGTGACGCTTGAGGGCGATGTGGTCATCGACACCTTCAATGTCAACTTTGGCCAGACAGCCGGTGGCGTGCTGACGATTGAAAACACAGTGACCCAGATCGATGCCACGACCATTACCTTCACCGGTGGTGCAGCCGATGACATCCTGCGGATCAACAACCCCGTGGGTGATATCCTTCGAACCCCCACAGGCGGCATCGACTTTGACGGCGCAGCACAGGCCACAGCCGATGCCCTTGAAATCCTCGGTGGCAGCGCTGACACGGAAGTCTACGATGTCGGCCCGGCTAACGATGAGGGCACCATCACCTTCAACAACGGTGGTCCGGACCTGTTGACGATTGATTTTGCCGGTCTGGAACCGATTCTCGATACCGTGGCCATCGTCAACTTCACCATCAATGGCGATGGAGCTGACAACACCATCGACCTGGACGATGGCACAGCTGCGGCTGACGGTCGGGTGCGTGTCTCGATCGATGCCTTTGAAACCATCGAATTCGCCAACAAGACCAATCTGACGATTGACGGTCTGGGCGGCAACGACACCTTGAACTGGACGGCCACGGAGCTGCCCACCGGCGTTGAAAGCTGGACCCTGAACTCAGAAACGATCAACCTGCCGGGCGGGACATTGCAAACCGATGGCTCACAGACCTACAACGGTCAGGTCGTGCTTACGAGCAATGCCCAGTTTGTGACAGTGGACATCGGTTCCAGCGTTGTATTTAACGGTGGGATTGATGCCGGGGCAGGCAATGATGTATTGATCACCAGTGAAGAAATCGACTTTGGTGCAGCGGTCACCGGTACGGGGAACCTGACCCTTCGCCCCTTGGCGGTGGGTGATTCAATCGGTGTGGCTGGCGCGGCTGGCGATCTGCAACTGACGCTGGCGGACATTGGCAACATTGCCGATGGCTGGGCGAATATCATCATCGGATATGCCGGTACCGCGAGCATGTGATCACGATCAACGCGGTGGATTTCAATGACCCGGTCACATTCAACGCCCCGGTGGCACCGGTTCGATCACTGTCGATGGTCAGCTTCGTGGCTTGGACAATGCAGCCATCACCATCAACGGTTCCGGCCTGACCACCACACTCAACGCTGACATTATCACGGCAGGCAACGCCATTGCGATCAATGATTCGATCCTGGTGGGCACCCCTGCACTGGTCACGCTTGACACCACCAATGGTGGCGGCGTCGCAGCAGGTGCCGATATTGATATCACCGGCACGATCAATGATGATGCAGCCGGTACCAGCAGCCTGGACCTTGAAGCGGGCAGCGGCGGACAGGTGACGCTGGGCGGTGCAATCGGCGGTAACGATGCACTCAACAACCTGTACATCCGCAGTGGCAATGCGGCGGGCCTGACGCTGGCTTACTCGATCAACATCGATGGCATTCTGCGCATCGTGTCGGGTGGCATCGTCAATCAGACCGGTGGCTCGCTGACCGCCCCCTTGCTGGGTGTGATTGCAAGCGGCAATGTCACGCTCAACGGTGCGGGCAATGATGCTGACACGCTCGCAGTGAGCAACACTCTGGCCGATGCCAACGTGAGCTTCACTGATACGGACGGGCTGGATGTCGGTCAGGTGACTGCATACCTGAACTTCACCCTCACCAACGGAATTGCGACCAGCGGCAACGGCAACACCACTTTGGTTGCAGGCGATTCGGTCACACAGACACAGGCCATCAACACCAACCAACTGGCGGTGAAAACACGCAACGATGGCGGAGCCGGGATCACGCTGGGACAGCCAAACGATGTCAACAGCATTGACCTGCAGGTCCGCAATGCAGCGGATGACACCACTGTCGTCGGTGATGTGGTCTTTACAGATACCGATGGCTTTGTGGTGACACTGATTCGCACGGCAAGCAATGCCACGTTGGAAAATGGCGGAGCCGTCACGCAGACGGGAGCCATCACCGCTGACGGCCTGGAACTGCTGGGCACCGGGGTTTACACCCTGACCAACGCAGGCAACGATGTAAACACGCTGGCGGCCAACGTGGATGATTCGCTCTCCTTCTTTGATGCAGACGACCTGACCATTGGCACAGTCAATGCCACCGCTGGCATCACGACCACGGATGACGATGTGACTCTGCAAACCGTCACCACCCTGGCAATCGATGATGCGATCAATGTGGGTGCCGGGAATCTGACCCTTGATGCCGATAACACAGTCAGCCAGAACGATACGATCACGGCTGCGGGGATTGAACTGCTGGGCGATGGGCCGTTTGTACTGACCAACGCTGGCAATGATGTGGATACGCTGGCAGCCAACCTCACTGGTGCTTTGAGCTTCCGAGATGTGGATGACCTGATCATCGGCACGGTGAATGCCACCAATGGTGTCAACACCACAGCCACCGGCGATTTTAATCTGATCGCTGGCGGAGCAGTGAGCCAGACGCAGGCCATCATCGCCAGAAACCTGGTCGTGAAGACTCTCAATGATGTCGGAGCAGCCATCACGCTCAACAACCTGCTGACCAACAACGTCATCAGCATCGACCTCATGGCCCGTAATGCGGCTGACAACGCCAATGCAGCCGGTGACATTGCCTACCGTGACACAGATGACTTTGATGTGGTTGCGATGCAAACCCTGGCAGACATGATCCTCCATGCAGGCGGTATGGTGACTCAGACGGGTGCGATCACGGGCATGAATCTGGAACTGCTGGGCACCGGGCCGTTCACCCTTGGCTTTACCAATGATGTGGACACTCTGGCGGCCAACATCACCCAAGCCCTGACGTTCAATGATGTGGATGGCCTGATCATCGGGACGGTGAATGCGACTAACGGCATCACCACCACCGGAGATGCGGTCAACGTCAACATCACCGGTGACCTGGACATCAATCAGGCGATCACCACCACCGGCGGGGCGTGACCTTGGCGGGTAACGCCATCGACAGCACGGCTGCGGGTGATATCAATACCCTGGCCACGGCAGGCAGTGGTGGCAACGGCGGAGCGGTGAACATGATCGCTACGACCACAGTGACCTTGGCGGGTGACATCAACGCCACAGGTGCGGCTAACGCGGCAGGGGTTGGCGGCAACGGCGGCAATGTGACCATCACCGCTGGCGGTGTTGCTGGTGCAGGCGGGGTTCAGCCGGGTTCGACACGTCGTACACGCCGACGACGGACGCGCGCGCATTTTCATTCGGCCCACGAAAACCGGAGGGCGCCGTACAATCACGGCCAAGGAGGACCGTAAATGTCCGAATCGGTTCAAAACGCGGCGCAGAGCGGCGCCCGGGTGCACATGCAGAAAATGGGTCGCTTCCTCAGCGGCATGGTCATGCCGAACCTGGGGGCCTTCATCGCCTGGGGACTCATCACCACCCTCTTCATTCCTACCGGATGGATACCCAACGAGACGTTCGTCAAGCTCGTCGGGCCCATGATCACCTACCTGCTCCCTCTCCTCATCGGCTACACCGGCGGCAAGATGGTCTACGACACCCGGGGCGGCGTCATCGCCACCGTGGCCGTCATGGGCATCATCGTCGGATCCAGCATCCCGATGTTCCTCGGCGCCATGATCGTCGGTCCCCTGGCCGCCTCGGCATGAAGTACGTC
>JAAUTM010000061.1 GCA_012031455.1 Phycisphaerales bacterium | reverse complement strand
AGCGTCTGGCTGGCCGCGCAGGCCGCAGGACCGTATCGACCTGTGCGGTGTGCGTGCATCTTGGCAAAAGGAACTGCCTAAGTTCATTGCTGGCAGCGTTAAAAAACCAGCAGCTTCCACGGCTGGCGGTACTGCAGTGGCGACTGCGGCAGCGACCGTCACGGAAGAAGATTTACTCAAAGCAGTACCCACGGAGATGGATGGCCAATCATTTGAACTCAAACACGGCGCAGTGGTGATTGCCGCCATCACCAGTTGTACCAACACCAGCAATCCGGATGTGATGATCGCAGCCGGGCTGGTGGCCCAAAAAGCGGTGGCTCATGGTTTGTCCCGCAAACCCTGGGTGAAAACATCCCTGGCACCGGGGTCGAAAGTGGTCACCGAATACCTTCGTGAGGCAGCGCTGGACAAGGCGCTGGATGCTTTGGGATTTCAGACGGTGGGTTATGGTTGCACCACCTGCATCGGCAACAGCGGGCCGTTACCGGAGGCGATTTCAAAAGCCATCGGTGCGGGCAACCTCGTGGTGGCTTCGGTGCTTTCGGGCAATCGCAATTTTGAAGGGCGCGTCCATGCGGAGGTCAAGGCCAATTACCTGGCCAGTCCGCCCTTGGTGGTGGCTTACGCTCTGGCGGGGAACATGAATGTGGACTTGACCAAGGACCCCATCGGCAATCGCCACGGTCGGCCCGAAAAAAGGACAACCTGTTTACATCAGCGAACCTCTGGCCGACGCAGCAGGAAGTGGCCGATGTCGTGGCCCGCAGCGTGCAACGCAAGCAATTTGAAACCGAGTACGCAGGGGTCAGCGCTGGATCCAAAGAATGGCAGGCGATTGCCAGCACCCCCAGCGATCTTTTGCGTGGGATGAAAAATCAACCTATGTGCAGGAACCGCCTTATTTCATCGATCTGCCTGCGACTCCTTCGCCGATCAACGCCATCACCGGGGCACGCTGTCTGGTGAAGGTAGCCGACAGCGTGACGACGGATCACATCAGCCCGGCCGGATCAATTAAGAAGGATTCACCGGCTGGCAAGTACCTCATCGAACACGGTGTGCCGGTGTCGATGTTCAACAGCTACGGCTCGCGTCGTGGCAACGACCGGGTCATGACTCGTGGCACGTACGCCAACATCCGGGTGAAAAATCAGCTGGCGCCCGGGACCGAAGGCGGCTGGACCACCGATTACATGGATGGTCAGGTCAAATCGATTTACGAAGCAAGTGTCAATTACCAGCAAAAGGGCACGCCACTGATGGTGCTGGCGGGCAAGGACTATGGGCATGGGGCAGCTCGCGGGACTGGGCTGCCAAGGGGGTGTTTTTGCTGGGAGTGCGGGCTGTGATAGCCGAGAGTTTCGAGCGCATTCACCGCAGCAACCTGGTGGGTATGGGCGTGCTCCCCTTGTGCTATCAGCCGGGGCAGTCGGCTGCGACGCTGGGTTTGAAGGGTGATGAAGTGTTCGATATCGCAGTCGATGATGCCGTGAAACCCAAGCAGCTCATCAAGGTCACAGCCCGTCGGCCTGATGGGTCGGGTGTACCGATAGTTTTTGATGTTGTTTGCCGGATCGATACTCCCGTGGAAGTGGACTACTACCGCAACGGGGGTATCTTGCAGACAGTGCTGCGGCGCATGGCGATGAGTTGAGGAATTCAACATCAATCATTATGAAACGGATCAAGGTTATGTCACCGCGGGTTTCCACCCGCGGCTACGCGGACTAATCACCGTTCTTCATAGCCGCGGGTGGAAACCCGCGGAAGATCAATGATTCGTGACACGAGCAACTCGTGCTTCAGGAGAAAGATTTTCATTCGTACCGACGGGGACAGTCGTTCGGGTATGATGCCGACCTTCATGAGCAAATTAACACCCATATTGCCCGGACGGACGGTGGGCATCCTCGGCGGGGGGCAACTCGGACGCATGTTTGCCATTGCCGCCCGGCGGATGGGTTACCGCGTGCATGCGCTGGACCCGCAGGCCGATTGCCCGACCGGGCAGGTGGCGGATGTGGAAGTGAATGCAGCTTACGAGGATGTGGAAGCAGCGGTGGGTTTTGCCCGGAACGTGGATGTGGTGACCTTTGAGTTTGAAAATGTACCGGCCCCAACTTTGGAGGCGATTGCGAAGATCAAACCGGTCCGGCCCTCGCCATTGGTTCTGGATACTTGCCGACACCGCGTGCGTGAAAAAACCTTTCTGCGCAAGCACGGATTTCCCGTGGCGGAGTTTCGTGTTGTGCAGAGCATCAGTGAGTTGGATAAAGCCGTTGGCGAGATCGGGGTGCCCGGCATTTTGAAGACCGCTGACTTCGGATACGACGGCAAGGGACAAGTGCGCATTGACCATGCACAGCAGGCACAGGCGGCATGGTCGGCGATGGGTCGGCCTACGGGGGGTGCTGGAAGCGTTTGTCCCTTTTTCAAGGGAAATATCCGTCATCGTGGCCCGTGGTCACGATGGTGAGGTGAATGTGTTTCCCCCGGCGCAGAACCAGCATCACCGGCATATTTTGGATATCACCCTGGCACCAGCAATGCTGACCCCGGCGATGCATAAGGATGCGGTGGAATTGGCGACGGGTATTGCATGTGCTCTGGAACTGGTGGGGGTGCTGGCGGTGGAAATGTTCGTGGTGGGGGATGACAGGCTGGTGGTGAATGAACTGGCTCCCCGGCCCCATAACTCGGGGCACTTCAGTTTTGATGCCTGTGTGACTTGTCAGTTTGAGCAGCAGTTGCGGGCGGTGTGCGGATTGCCGTTGGGCGATACGCAGTTGCTGGCGCCGGCGGCGATGGCAAACCTGCTGGGGGATATTTGGTTGGATGAAAAGGGAAACTACCGGGAACCGGATTGGAAGGCGGCACTGACAGAGTCAGGGGTGAAGTTGCATTTGTACGGCAAGAGCCAGCCGCGCCCGGGAAGAAAGATGGGGCATCTGACAGCCATGGGAGAGAGTACAGAGCAGGCTCAGGAACGTGTGCTCAGGGCCAGGCAGATGCTGCGGGGAAAGTGATGGAGGTGGGGTGAGTTGCAGTTGAAAATGTGGGGGGTAATCCTGATCTTCGTGCAAAGCCACGAAGATCAGGCGTGGCAAGTTATAACCATCAGGCGTGGTATGCCATAATCATCAGGCGTGGGGATGATTACGCGGGGTCAACGAAGTCGATCGGGCCGGGGTCGGGGATGAGGCCTGCCTGGTGACCTTGCTGAAGGAGGGATTGCACGGCTGTTCGGCCACGCGGGCATAGTCGAGCGTCCAGTGATTCACGTACATACCCACAAACTTGTCAGCGAGGCTCGCATCCATATCCCGGGCGTAGTTCAGGGCATGTTTGAGCGCAGCTTCACGGTTCTTCAAGGCGAAATCAATCGAACGTAGCAGGATGGCACAGACTTCACGCATTCGCTGTGGCCCAAGGTCGCGACGGATGGCGTTGCCCCCCAGAGGCAGGGGCAGGTTGTACTTGTGCGACCACCACTTGCCAAGGTCCACGGTCAGGTGCAAGCCAAGGTTTTGATAAGTGAGCTGACCTTCGTGGATGATCAGGCCAGCGGGGGCGCGACCTGCGCTGACGGCCTGCAGAATCTGATCAAAGGGGAGTACGTGATACGGGAACGAACCCTTGCCCAGCAGCAGCGAGAGGGTTAGGAATGCGGTAGTGCGGGGTACCGGGCACCGCGATGCCGGGGGCGGGGAGGTTGCGAAGGTCATCGAGGGAAAGTTGGGGGTTGGGGGGAGACGATCATCGGCCCATAGCCATCGCCCATGGACGAGCCACAGGAAGTCAGGGCGTACTTATCAGCCACGAAGGGGTACTGATGGATGGACAGGGCGGTGATTTCCAGTTCCCCTTTTTCACTGCGGACATTCAGGGATTGGATGTCTTCGAGGATGTGATGGAAGCGATACGGGCCGGTGTCGATGAGGGCGCGGCCATCGGGTCCGGGTACCAGCGGGAACCACATGAAAGCATCATCGGGGTCGGGGGAGTGGCCGATGCGCAGGAGGATGGGTTCGGTGGTAGTGGTCATGGTTGGGATGGCAGGTTGAAAGACTGGCGCACAATGGATTCAAGCAGGTTCTGTGTCCAGGGCTGGATCGTGCCCTTGATGTTGCCAGCGACTGCGATCATCGCCAGCCAGGGGATGCAAACGATAGGCACTGACCAGTTGATCGGGATCGGTGGAGCCTTCCAGTCGCTGATTGGGTCGTTGCTGACGTTCGACCATAGCGGTGACGATCAGCTGGTAGTCGGCGGAGGTGATCGCTGCGGAAGTGGTGGTGTCGGTTGCGGTGGCAGGGATTGGTTGCAGTTGGATACGCACGATCAGGCGCTGATAGTTGAGAGTATTTTCGACCAGCTTGCTGGAAGCAATGCGGCTGGAATTCCAAGGTTCAAAAATAGTGGGAGCAGCCAGGGGGCGAGTGGTGATGACCCCCATGCGATAATCCCGGCGGTCGAGGGTGAAGCCGGCATCTCGGAGCACCAGCAAGGCGGCATCAAAGAGCCTGCGGTATTCGCTGGCATCAACCTCCATGCTGATGAGGGTGGGTGCGATGTCATCCGTGGCTAGCGCGGAATTGGCCGGCTCGACCATCGAGGCGGCTTGATCTGGTGGGTTTTCGGTGGGCACTGCAGCGGCAGTGTCGGGCTGGGTTGCAGCTTGAGTATCAGGTTGCGGGCTGGAGGCAGAGCAGGCCGAGAGCAGGAGGGTGGCTGCCAGTAGTAAACATAGTTTGCGGGAGATGGCTTGGGGCATGGTTGAAGTTTAACGAATGTGTCGGCTGGGGAGCAAATTGGTGGAGGTGCTCATCATGTCAAATGCATCGGGTATGCGGGAGTTGCGGGCGGTAATGTTGCAATCGTCATAAATGTTTCACATTGATATTAAGGCTTGCAAGGTTATGTCCGATGGTTGCCCCTGAACGGGTTTAATTCTCCCTTTGTGTTGGGGAGGTTCATTCATGACGATCCAGGGTCATCCTAGTCTGCTGCTCATCGAACCAGAACCGGTCTGCGCCAAGGCGATCTGCGATGCGCTTACCAGGCACTACGGCCACCAGAGTGTGCACCCGGTGGTGTCACTAACTCAGGCTCTGGATTACGGTCTGGAACAGGTGGACATGGTGCTTACCGGGCTGAATCTGGAACATGATTCAGGTATGGCGGTGCTGGATCAATTGCTGGATCGCAGGCCGGATTTCGCCGGTGGTGATTGTGACGGGCCTTTCGGATTTTGAACTGGCGATGGCGGCCATCCAGCGGGGTGCCTGTGATTATCTGGTCAAAGCCGGTGACTATTTGTTTGCGCTGCCGATCGTGGTGGAAAAGAACCTGGCGGTACATCGCACCCGGCAGGAAAATCTTCGGCTGCATCGGGAACTGACCAAAACGCTTGAAGAGTTGAGATCCAAAAATAAACAGTTGGAGGATGCGGTGACGCAGTTGCAGGCGATTGCCGCAACGGATCCGCTGACGGGCCTGGCCAACCGCAGGGCGATTGATCTGGCACTGGAGCAGTTGTACACGCAGTGCTACCGGTACAACCGGGACCTGGCGTGCATCATGATTGATATTGATGGGTTCAAGCAATACAACGATGCGCTGGGTCACCAATGCGGGGATCAAATTGTTGATTCAGCTGGCGCGGGTGCTTGAAGCCAATTGCAGGCGTGCGGATGTCGCGGGACGATTCGGGGGTGATGAGTTTATTGTGCTTTTGCCGGAGACGGATTCATCGACGGCGCGATTGGTCGCCAAACGAATTGCTGAGCAGTTTGAACTGGGGTGGGATGTGGTGCGACACAAGGGTGGCCCACCGGTGCGTTGTTCGCTGTCGATGGGGTTGGCGTGTTTACGCCTGGCAGGTGCCAGCGCTGCGGAGCAGTTGCTGATGCAGGCCGACCAGGCGCTTTACTACGCCAAGTCCACGGGCAAGGGAAGGCTTTGCGTATTCAATCCCGCTCCTCCGGGGACTTTGGATGCGCGTTCGCAAGGGGCGACTGAGCCGATTGCCTCGCACGGGGTTTGAATCACACATGGGTCAGGTTTGCAGCCGGTGGTGCGATATGACCTGCGGATTTACCATGTTCCAATGGAAGAGGGTTGTCCTTATGTGTCACGCGGGGGATTGAAACTGGCGGCAGCGCTGGAGGCGATCCCCTTGTCGGTGCAGGGACTGACTTGCGCTGATCTGGGGTGTTCGACGGGAGGGTTCACGGATTGTTTGCTCCAGCAGGGTGCGGCCCGGGTTTACAGTGTTGATACGGCTTACGGTCAGTTTGCCTGGAAGCTTCGGCAGGATAAGCGGGTAACGCTGCTGGAACGCACCAATGCCTTGCACATGAATCCGTGGAAGCCGGAGCGAAGGTGCAAGGGTCTGGCGGATTTTGCTGGGGTGGACTGGGTGGTGATTGATCTGGGATGGACCAAGCAAAACTGGCGATTCCGGCTGCGGTGCGCTGGCTGAGGCAGGACGATGCTGGCGATGCGGTGGCTAATCCTTCACGTGGCATTATCACGCTGATCAAACCACAGTATGAAGCTCCTCCGGGAATGGTCCATGGGAAAGCGGGGGGTATTTTGAGCGATGCGCTGACCACCGAAGTGGTGGAACAGGTGCTGGCCCAAATGCCCGATTGGGGGATTAAGGTGGAGGGATGTATTCCTTCGCCGATTCGTGGTTCGGCTGCAGGCGGCAAACCGGGGAATCAGGAATATCTGGCCTGGGGACGAGTGGTCGGGGATAGTTGATGCCAATTGTGGGGCATGAATAAACCTATCGGACGGTAATGCAAGACCGGTAACGGCCCGATCATCATCACAAACCGTATTACCCGATCATGGATATGACACGGATTTCCCAAATTAACAATTGACCTGTCGAACCAGCCTATACTTCATGGCGTAATGCAAGTGAGGTCTTTTGATCCCTCCGCGTGGGGGGATAAAAGCAAACAAACCTACATGGAGATCATGGTTATGAAAATGATGAAATCGCTCACGTTAACGCTGGCACTGGCCTTGGGGCTTGCAGGGATGGCTATGACCAGCCCGGTTATGGCAGAAGAAGGGTGTTCCGCCTGTGCAGCTGCCAAGGCGACCACTGCCCAAGCGGATAAAACCGCAACCACGGTCCAGGCATCGGCTGCAGTCGCCAGTGACAAAACCATGGATACCGCAAAAACCGTGCTGGCGGAAGGTTTGAACTTCACCCTTG
>JAAUTM010000060.1 GCA_012031455.1 Phycisphaerales bacterium | reverse complement strand
CCGACCTCGGGGCCGGGCGACATGGTTCCGACCAGACCACCATCCGAGAGACGCCAAACGCTGACCAAGGCAGGCTTCTGCTTCGTGCTGCCAACCATGGTGGTGAATATATAGTCACCAGCAACATCGAATGCCTTGGGATGCAGCCCCCCGTCGTCGACCGGCATGTCTACCATCCACTTCTGCACAGGTTTGCCGGTGGTCGCCTTATCAAAACGGACCATCACAGCGCCGATCAAGCCCCATGCCTTGGTCTTCTTCTGGTCGGTGTTTCCCGAAACGATTAGAGTGTCGCTCTCCGGGAGGTAGCGGAGACGGGCGATACCGATACCTCTGATCCCTTGAACCTTTTCAGGGGCAGAAGGTTGGTACTTCGGCATGCCATTCCTGTCCCAGCCTCCAAACTTCCAACGCACCAATCCTTCCGCATGATCGCCACACCATACCGTGCCCTCGCTGTCAAAATCCCACGCCCATGACTCGCCCCTGGGATTCGAAAACGATGTTACTGGCTGCGCGATCCAGTCTTCTTCTGACTTCCAGCTAAACAGTTGGTAACCGCCGGCATACATCCCGATCGTGGCCAGGATGCGCCTGCCATCCACGCGCTGGATAATGCCTGTGGCTCCCTTCTTCTCACTCATGCGCGGATCATTCGGCGTGATGATGGGATCGACCGAGATGGCTTTCAGGCTCCAGCTCTTACCCGGTGGCTTGCTCGGGTCGTAGGTGATGATTTCTTCGCAACCGTAAAGCATCGTCCCGTCGCTGGCCGGATCGAATGAGTAGCAGTCGGTGAACCCATGGCATTGCGTCTCCCAGCGCAACTTTCCGGCTTGATCAAAGCTCTTTAATGTCGTCGCAAATCCCTGCCAGGGTCCAATGCATAGCCCGACATAAAGGTTGCCCGCCTTGTCCGTACCTGCACCGCGCAGTCCCCACAGTTTGTTGTGTGTTACCAGCCCCGGTGTGCCCGAGGAAAGCCCGCCCTCGTCGCCGAAGGTGCGTACCAGTTTCGGATTCTCCTTCGAGACATCGTAGAACAACACCTGTTGACGCTTGCCGTTATCGCAGACAATGAGCTGCCCGGTCCTGGTATCAATGGATATGCCCGTGGGCACGCCAGCGTCCTCAATCACACCAGGCAGTGTCTTGCCATCGATGCTGCGATGGACGATGCGCGTCCCGACGACCAGCCAAAGATCGCCCTTGGTGCCGATTGCCACCGAGGTTGCTCCGGGGAGATCGAACCCGCCGGTTTCCTTCAGGTTCTTTGTCGATCGCACCGAGATGCGACCCTTATCGCCCACGATCACCAGCACGTTGCCCCGCGCGTCCATGCCGACCGCTTTGCCGACCTTGTCGATCTGTTCGACATACTCTGTCGAATCCAGGTCTCCCGGTTTCCACGAGAACCGCAGCAGTTGCCCATCCTCGTTGACGATGAAGATGCTTTCGCCCAGCACTGCGACCGAGTAGGCTGCGGTACCCCAGCCCCAGCAACCGTGGCCACCCTTGCCGTTGTATTGCATCAATAGCTTGGAGTTCACATCACCATCGCGGTACAAGGCGGTGCAGCGCCCATTCTCATCCCAGAACGAAGCGGTCACGACCGTACCGTCCTCAGCCACATCGATGGCATTAATCACGTTCTGCATCCACTTGCCATTGGGAGCCTGGCCCGTGCCGCTGAACGTGTTGCCTGCAAAATCGGTGACGTACTTGAGTTCCTGGGCAGCAGCACGTCCTCCAAACAATGAGCATGCACTGGCGATAAACGCGATAGTCAGGAGTCGTAACATTGCATTTCTCCGATGATTGAGTGGGAATTTCCTATTGGACCAACATCATGGGATGCGTACATGGCCATCTTAATAAATCAGGATGAAAACATGTCAGGTTGAAGTATTTTACTTTTGACCCAGCAGAAAAGACCGGCATTTCATTCTAAAAACCATTTCCTGACAACATTCCTGTTTAAATAAGTTTCCTGCCTCTAAACGTATGGGTCCCGACATGATTGAGAACTATCTCAAGATCGGTCCAGATTCTTCCGCCTATTTTTGCCATCGTCGACAGAACGTATAGTCCTCACTAAGATACCTGTTTGAGAACTCATCAATCGACGTGTCAAAGAAAGCATAGTGAATGACTTCTAATTGATTTGTACTGCCGTCAGAGTTGATTGATGTCACATCTCTTGTATATCTTAACTTTGGATATGCGTCGATAAACTTTTGAAATACCTCGCGTTTTATCAACATAAAGCCCGTACCGGCATCCAAAACCTCGATCAATCCTCCGACGACCTGCAGTTGTTTTTGTTTTGCCATGCCGGGATTTTGTATCCTGGCATTGATCACGTACTCAGTTGTCATGCTTGCAAGTTTGTTTGCGGAGAGTGCTTTGTTTTCAATATTATTATAATTGATAACCTTCAGGGGATATGCGCCTGTTACGATTTCCTTATTGTGAAGCAATAAGCGAATGACGTAATCGCCGCGAAACTGTATATCCGCATCAATAAACATCAGATATTCAAATCCGCCCTTGGCATCATTATGGTTCAGAAATGGTAGACCAGTTCGTTACGAGCGCGACTGATGAGGCTTTCGTTGGCGATCATCAATAATTCCATATCAACATGATATTTCATACATTCTGTCTGAAGCAGGAGCATTGATTGGGTGAATAAACTTGTTGTCTGACCACCATAGCATGGGGTTGCCACCATAACCCTCTTGCCATTGAGAAAGTCAATCTGTTCCTGGGTATATGTGGAAGCCATGATTATTGCTTTATCCCCCTCAGACGACTGATAACCTGATGCCGGGCCGCTTTTTTACGTTTCGGCAAAGCAATTTCATGTCGCTGGCTAATCAGCCTGGACTCTGGTTTTCAATGCCCCAATGGAGCCGACCGGGATCGAACCGGCAACCTCTGCATTGCGAACGCAGCGCTCTCCCAATTGAGCTACGGCCCCGATGTGCTGAATATATCGACCCCGGCGAAGTACGGCAAACCTCATTTTTGCGTGGAAATCCTTTTCGGTCTTGACCTTGGCGCATGCAGGTGGCATACTTAAGGAAGTGTCACCGGGAGGACTGGCTGGCTGGCACGAAACTTGACATTTCCATCCCCGTCACGTGAGCGGGGTTATCGTTTGTACAGAGGGACACTTTTTCATGGCCACCATCACCAAAAAGGAACTGATCGACCGTATCGCTGAAACCAGTGATATTCGAAGGGTCGTGGTGAAACAGATCGTTCAATCCTTCCTGGACAACATTATCGTTGAACTGGGCAAGGGTAATCGACTTGAATTCCGGGACTTCGGAGTCTTCGAAGTTAAAAGCCGAAGACCTCGCAAAGCTCAGAACCCCAAGACCCTGGCTGAAGTGTGGGTTCCTGCCAAGCGCACGGTCAAGTTCAAGATCGGGCGCATGATGAAACAGACCCTGGTCAGTCAGGTCAAAACGCCTGTAATGCCGGGCTCAGCCGACAAAAATGCGCTGACTACCGCCCAGCCATCGACTCCCGCTCCTTGAACCGTGTGACACCTGATCCCTGCGACATGCCCAGCCCGCCTCAAACTGATGCGGGGGAGCCCTTGGCTTGCGCAGCTACAAGCGGACTTGCAGGCACGCCGGTTGGCACATCAATACCGGGCATTAAACCCGCAAGCCTGTGCCGGACCCTTGGTGAGCGTGGATGGCCGGGACCTCGTCAACCTTTCGAGCAACGACTACCTGGGATTCTCACAGCATCCGCATTTGCGCCAGCAGGCTGCTGCAGCAGCACAGCAGTGGGGGGTGGGGTGCCTGTGCCAGTCGCCTGGTTGGGGGCACGCTTACGATTCACCAGCAGTTGGAAAATCGTTTTGCTGCATTCAAACACGCTCAGGCCGCACTGCTGTTTCCAACTGGTTACATGGCCAACCTCGCGGTACTTACCACCTTGGCCACCCAGGGCGATTTGATCTGCATCGACAAGCTGACCCATGCCAGCCTCATTGATGCAGCCCAAAGCAGCGGAGCCACGGTGCGGGTGTATCCCCATGGTGACCTTGCCAAGCTCCGACGACTTCTTTCACGCTGGCACAAGCAGTTTACACAGCACGCGCCAATTCAGGCCTTAAGCAGTAAGACGGATATGGCCCCCAGGTTGCCCCGTGCACTAGTGGTGACGGACAGTGTTTTCAGCATGGATGGCGACTTGGCGGATTTGCCGGGCGTGATCGCGCTGGCTCGTGAATTTGGTGCCATCAGCGTCGTTGATGAGGCCCATGGCACCGGGGTCCTTGGTGAAAGCGGGGCGGGCTTGTGCGAATTACAAGGTGTCAGCGGGCAGGTGGATGTGGTAATCAGCACTGCGAGCAAGGCACTTGGATGTCTGGGGGGTATTGTCACTGCGCATAAGTTGGTGATCCAAACGCTGGTGAATCATGCCCGCTCATTTATTTACACCACGGGTGTGCCGCCGATGCAGGTAGTTGCGATCGATGCTGCTCTGGATGTGATCCGTGATGAACCTCAGCGTCGCACACGCTTGCAATCGATGAGCCAATATCTGATCGATGAGCTGATCGCCCTCACCCGCAAACGAAATGCTGGTTTTACGCTGATGCAATCCAGGTCAGAGAATTATGAAAGCCGGATGACCACCCCTATCATTCCCTTGATCACAGGCTCGGCTGAGTCTTCGCTGGCACTGTCGAAGCGACTGCGTGAACGGGGATTTCTGGCCCCGGCCATTCGTCCGCCCACGGTCGCGCCCAACGCCAGCCGGGTACGCTTATCACTTCGCTGTGACCTTGGTGATGAAGATTTACAGAAGTTGATCAAAGCCCTTGCCGATGACTAATGATGGGCACAAACATGCGGAGATTTAAAGCCTCGTTGTGATGAATGAAAGTTGCCCCGCGGCTCGAAGTGCTGTATTTTGAATGACCCCATGCGCAGCCGGGCATGAGCTTTTACGCTCATCGGAAAACAACCGGTTTGGCGCAACCCTAAAAAGGCCCAATGGCAGCGATTGCTTTGGACCTTGCGGACACGAATTAACCACTCAGCCGGACTCTGACCATGCGTTTGACGGATATTCTTCGCCCCGATTGTTTGAAAGTACCACTTGCTGCCACGGCCAAGCAGCAGGCAATTTATGAATTGGTGGACCTGCTGGCCGACAACGGTGTGGTGGCGGATCGTGAAGACCTACGGGCCATGGTCTGGCAACGTGAAAACACCCGTACCACCGGCATTGGTCATGGTGTTGCCATTCCGCACGGCAAGAGCGTCGGGGCCAAATCCCTGGTGCTGGCCATTGGTAAAACCGCGACCCCCATCGATTTTGCAGCCATCGATGGCAAGCCTGTTGAACTCATTTTTCTTCTGGTCAGCCCACCGGATCAGACCGGCCCGCATATTCAGGCATTGGCAGGCATCAGCCGAATGCTTACAGATGCATCATTCAGGGCATCAGTTCGTAATGCCAAGTCGGCAGAGGAGCTTTACAAGCTCATCGTGGACCATGAATCCAAGCAGGTGGTGGCCGGTTGATCGACAGATTTGCATGTCAATCTTGGCCTTTGGCATGCTGATGTTATAGTCTTGGGGTGAAACGACTCTCCCGTTCACATTCGCGCTCAGGTCAACGTGCAACCCGGTTGACAGCAGCATTGCCCGATCAAGAGATTATCAAAGCCATCCAGTCGAAACTGTTCGACTGGTATAGCGCCAATCACCGCAAGCTTCCCTGGCGTGCCAAGCCTGGGCGTAAGCCAGATCCTTATCACGTGCTGGTAAGCGAAGCCATGCTCCAGCAGACGCAGGTCGCCACGGTGATTCCCTATTTCCAGAAGTTTATCGAACGGTTTCCGACGCTCTCGGATCTGGCTCAGGCAGATGAACAGGATGTGCTACGCCTTTGGCAGGGACTGGGTTACTACCGTCGTGCAAGGCAACTGCATCAGCAGCCCTGTGCATCATGCGCGACCACCATGGACAGCTGCCCAGACAGGCCCAAGTGCTTCGAGAGCTGCCGGGGGTAGGACGGTACACAGCCGGGGCCATTGCTTCCATTGCTTTTGCCAAAGCGGTGCCGGTGGTGGATGGCAACGTCAGCCGGGTGCTGGCTCGGTTGTTCTTAATCGAGGCGGCAATCGATCACCCCGATATGGTGGAACATCTCTGGCAGCTTGCCGGTGCTTTGGTCCCGCGAGCTTCCAAAGGCCGAACCCCCGGTGATTTCAACCAGGCCCTTATGGAATTGGGGGCCACGATCTGTACGCCCAGTTCACCGAGTTGTTTGCTCTGCCCATTGGGAGAACTGTGTCAGGCTCGTGAGCGCGGTTTGGAAAATACATTGCCCCGGCGATGGAAGCGTAAAGCTCCCAAACTCTTACAACACCACATGCTGGCACTGTGCAATGAGGGCCAATACCTGATGGTGCAGCGGCCTGCACATGGCCTGTGGGCAGGTCTGTGGCAGTTTCCCACGGATGAAATAGACAACGCGGAAGATCCATGGACCAAGGTTCAAGCCCTGCGGCGGATCAAGGCCATCCTCGGTAGCACCCCCGCACAGGTTCAAGCCCTGGCAACTTTCACCCATCAGACCACCCATCGCACCATCCATTTCACCCTCTGGCATGCAACGATCGCCAAGGCTGAAAAACCCGACATCGAGTCTCCCTGGCGCTGGTGTACCCCTCGCGGAAACTAGCGTAGAATTGCCTCCAGTCCAACCCGCAGCGCAAAGCAGTGATGATGATCGAAGATATTTCAAAATAATCTTCTGTAGCTCACACCAATTCGAAGCCCACACGGATTCGGTGTGGGCTTCGAGGTTGATGATGCAATTTTGAGAGCGGAAGGTTCGGCTTTGCCCGAACTAGTATCAATTAAGCCCGGCGACGATTGCGACCCATCAGGCACCCTGCCCCAGCCAGAAGCAGCATGGCACTGGCAGGCTCGGGGATGGAAACAATAGTGATCTTGGTGCCTTGTGAGATAGCAGGCGAAGGGCTGGATGCCCAGCTTACCGTCGAACCGGGACGGTAGATGGTGCCAGCATCAAACGGCTGATCGTCGATGATGACAAGCTGCCAAATGCCGTTGGGGTTTTCACCCGCAAAGGTGGATAGCGGTGTCAAGGGATTGAATATCGCAGTCAGGGGAGGCGACCCTTGCGTAATCAGGGGATGGTCAATACCCAATTCATCATCCATGAAAATGGTATCGCGATATTCCACTTCTCCGAAAGTGGTATTGCGCTG
>JAAUTM010000059.1 GCA_012031455.1 Phycisphaerales bacterium | reverse complement strand
GCTCTGCTTGGTCAAGCCAGGCGGTCCACCGTTGTGCCGAGATCAGGCTCGTCGGGCACGAAGGCGCTTGCATCACAGAACTAGAATGCCACCTGATCGGCCCCCTTCAGCGCTCGAGCATCTGCCGCGCCTCGGCGGGGGTTGCGATCTCCAGGGACAGTTCGGTCAGGATGGTCTTGATCTTGCGGACCAGCTCGGCGTTGCTGCCGGCCTTCCGGCCCTTGGACAGATAAAGATTGTCCTCAAGCCCCACCCGGGTGTTCGCACCGAGGATGGCGCCCATGGTCACCAGCGGCATCTGATGCCGCCCGGCACCCAGGACCGACCAGACATAGGCGTCGCCGAACAGGCGGTCGGCGGTGCGCTTCATGTGCAGCACGTCCTCCGGGTGCGGGCCGATGCCGCCGCGGATGCCGAACACCGACTGGATGAAGAGCGGCGGCTTGACCAGCTTGCGGTCGAGGAAATGCGCCAGCGCGCCGACAATGGCGAACACGCCGCCCACCGGAATGGCCGCGTAGCCCCAGGCGATGGAGATCTCCAGCCCGGCCATTTCCTGGAACTGCACGCGTTCTGCCATGCCCCAGCCGAACCAGAACAGCACGCCCATGAACAGCAGCATGGCCAGTCGTTGATCGGATACACGATGTTGCGGAGCATCACCTGACGGCGACGTTCGCCTCGGAGATAATCTCACTCACACAGCCATAAAGCGGCAGGTTCACACCTTCTGCAAGGTCCTGCGGGTGCCTGCATACCACATCATTGCGGTAAGCCAGATACACATTGAGCGCCCCGGCCGTCAACCCCAGCAATACTGCTGCCACCAGTGCCTGTTGCAGTCTGGGTGATTCCAGCCGAGTCAGGCGTGGGCAAGGCATGGTGAAGTTGAACTGCACACCGCGATTGCCCGTCTCCGCTGCCACCGACAGTTCTACTCGGCGCAGGTTGTCTTCCCAGAAAGTCAATTGACGATGGGCCTCGGCCAGTTCACGACTGACTCGCAGGTATTCAGTACGCACCGGGTATAGCTCGGTGCTTCGGCGATTTTCCATGTTCTCTTCATCCCGGATACGACGATCCAGTGCATCGACCTGACGCGACAAGGATTCGTATTCCGCTGAAGTTTTGGCCACCAGCGTTTCCAATTCCGAGCGCCTGGGATTCATGCTGACATGTTTCTGGGTGACCACTTCTTCAGGGAGGTTCACAATCTGGGCACGCAGATCCACCAGTTGCTGTCTCAATGCTTGTACATCGGGGTGACGTTCGGTCATCTTCAATGCACCCAGATAGTTGGCCAGTTGGGATTCAACCTGGCGGATGCGTTGTTCGGCATCGATGCGTTCAGGGTTGCGTCCGGTGACCTGTGTCGGGGTCGTTGTCGGGGTGCTTTCCAGGCTCTTTCTCAGTGATTCAAGCTGCAAGGATGCCTGATCGCGCTGCTGCGTCAGATTGAGCAACTGGCTTTTCAAATCCAGACCATACACAGGTATGGCGCTGATTGTCTGGGGGAGCAGGTTGGCGTTCTTAATTTCAAATTCCAGCTTGCGGTTTTCCACTTGATCGATCAACTTTCGGCTGCGTTCGACCTCGGTGCGGAAAAACTCTGTGGATTGGCGTAGACGCTTGTCCATGCGTTCCCGCGCCTGCTCCAGGTAATTGTTGACCAAGCCGTTGACCACTGCCCGGCAGACCTCCGGATTTGGACCTGTGTAACGAACACGGTAACGGTCCACATCAGTGCTGGCGATGTCGGTGCTGATCAGCAGTCGCCGTTGCATACTGTTACGCAGCGTCTCGCGGTCGATGCCTGCCTTAACAAGCGTCGGATTAATGGGGTGCTTGGGATCGTAAAACTGATCCAGCAGGCGGTTGATGGCACTGGGGCCGATCAGCTCCTCCGAGATCACCACACGCGGGTCCTGAAAATTGGTCGAGGCACCCCGGCTGGTCATTTCCGAGAGCACCATGTCTGTGCGGCGTTCGAAGGCTGCCTCGCCACGGTAGGTATGTGGCAGGAAGATTGATACCACCAGCACCGCTGCCGCCACCGCAAAGGCAGGCAGGATGAACCTCCAGTGATACCGACGAAGGATCGGCCACAGGGAGACGATGATCTCGGTTTCAGTGCGTGGTCGGCTCATGGGTGAAACTCGTTGGGTGCGTTTGCGTTCAACCTCTAAAGACCGGTCGGCAGGGGGCCTGATCCAAGGATCAGTCAGCTGTGCCGTAGGGTTTTGTTCCAGTCGCGGCCTGAGCGATATCTGCCGGGGCATTGACAGTCTGTGCAGCAGGCTGCAGGGGCAGCAGCAACTGCTGCAGTGCCAGTCCCACTGCTGCCAGCGGGTTGGCAGGCACGTAGATCACGTCGTTTTCCTCGAGCAGGGCATCGTGTTCGAGGTTGCCTTCCTCGATCATCTTGTCCAGATCGATGGTCATGCGTTTGACCAGCTTGCCATCACGGTTGGGCCGAAGAATCTCCACCCGACCAAGTCCGCCAGATGGGTTGGCTGTGCCAGGCTCAGTGTGCGGTAGACCGTGTTGCGTCCGTTGTAGGGATAGGGACCGGGCGTGCCCACATGACCCCAGACGAAAATGCGTTTGCTCTGGTAGCCGACGACGCGCAGATTGATGTCTGCGTCCTCGTAATATTCCCGAGCCATCAGGGCCAGTTTCGCCGGAAGCTTCTTCCGGGGTTTTGCCTGCAATCATGACACTTCCGATCAAGGGCAGACTGATGCGGCCATCGCTGCGGATGGCTTCGGTATGACCGTTGATCTCACGAACCCGCTTGGAGTAGATGGTGATGACATCCGGTGGAGCCATGCGGTACTCGACCGCACCGACGGCGGGCATCGGGTCCTGGATGAAGTATCAAAGTCTTTGTGCTGGGTGCAGCCGGTGCTCATGAGCATCAGCGCGGTGGTCAGCCCGACTAAAACATGGCTGAACCGAGGCACAAGTCGGCGGTGCGACAAGCAGTGGTTGCGGATTTGGTTGGCAAGCGTCATATCAGCCTCCGGGCCGGCGGCCCAAGTCACAGTGCCGATCGATCCCATACACAGGGAACCGTACGGAAAAGCAGACGCAGATCAGTCAGCAGACTGCGCTGCCTCAGGTAACGCAGGTCATACGCCAGTTTGCGACGCATGCCCTGCAGATCATTCGTGTAACCGCTTTTCACCTGCGCCAGTCCCGTAAGCCCCGGTCGCACCACGATGCGGCGGGAGAACCCAGGGATTCGGCTGCAAAGTTCATCAAACACTTCAGGTCGCTCCGGTCGCGGCCCCACCAGCGTCATCTGGCCCAGCAGAATGTTCCACAACTGGGGCAGTTCATCGATATGACTCTTGCGCATCCAGTTGCAGCCGGGCAGTACCCGCGGATCCCCTGCGATGGCGAATCGGGTTTCGCCAAGGTTCTCGGCCTTCAACCTCATGGTGCGAAGTTTGTAGATCGGGAACAGCCAGCCTTGACACCCCACCCGCCACTGGCAGTAAAGCACTGGCCCCGGGTCCATCCATTTGATCCATAAACCGCAAACCACCAGCAAGGGTAAAGTCAGCAACAAACCCAGACTGCCCGCCAGAATGTCCAGCAGCCTGCGGACCACTTCATCCACCCTGCGAGATGAAATCGTCATCTCCCGCAGCGGCGAAGCAGCGGACGAATGTGCCATGTTGATGCCGTATGCAGTCATGGATCATCTCCCACCCGGCCTTGATAGTCGGGCGTTCAGGGTTGGTATCGTCGTGCTGAACGTCGCACTTAAGCCGACTGTAACGTTCAAACGGAATAAACCGCAGAAATAGCCGATCTTCACCTTTTGGCATCTTTGCAAGGCTTGTCTGGTTCCGAGTTGTATGAAATGGAATTACTGATTCCATCTTTCCGGACCGATAATTCCTGCGAAATTGAAGAGCACAGAACCACGAAGACGAATCAGGTAACCGGTTTCATCAAGGCATCGCCTGCGGGGTGTGATACCATGTGCACATGCCCTCCGGTTCACGCTTTACCCACGAAACCACGCAGCATCGGGTCATTGCCCTGTGCATGTTTCTGCTGCTGATCTTGTCCTTGGCATTGGTCTGGGCGGTCAGTGGTGAAAGACGCGCCACCTTGGCCGGGTTGTCACTGGCTTTGCCTCCGGGTTGGTCGCAGGCTCCAGCCCCCGCTGCAGGGGAGGGTGTGCGAGTGGTGGAACGCTACATCATGGGTGAGGAACCCCAGACCTTGAATCTGCTACTGGCACGCCTGGATGAAAGTCAGGCTGAGGATTTGCAGAAAGCATCACAATCCGTGCTGCGTCAGTGGGCCCGGCGCTGGGACCATGTTTTGCAGCAGCGGCGCATCCAACGGGAGGTGGGGGGCGTGTCAGTCGAGGAACTCCGGCTGATGGGGTTCAATCGTGATTTTATAGGTCGTCGTGATCAGCTGCATATGCTTTCAGTGATCAATGCGGATGGGCGTTTTGTGGATGATTTATCTGGAAATCACTCAGCCTTTGCAGGGAATTTTCGCACCAACGGTGATTCCGTCGGGTGCCCGGGAGATGTTTGATCGGATGTTGGATAGTTTGCGAATCGAGACTGATGCCCAACCCTTGTGAGTGGCCCCATGAAACATGTAGATAGACTCATGCGAATCTGGACCTTGTCGGTGATTTTCATATTGATCGGGTTGAAGTTATCAACCCCGGTGCTTGCACAAAACACTCCCGCCCCCACCCAACCTACCACTGTCCCAGTCATACAAAATCTGCCCGAACTGACGGTTCCCACCGAGATGGATGCACTCCTGGCGCGGGAGCGCTGGGACGAACCGATGTATGGCCTGTCGCTGCGTCCTCCGCTGGGTAGCAGGCTCGAGCGCCAAAGTGCAGATGAGGCGATCCTGCGCATTCTGGGCGAGAAAAACACCTACAGCATTAGCCTTGAAGTAAAAAACCTCAATGGCCCGTTCGTGCTGGATCAGGTGGTTCAGCAATCGGTGGTTCAGGTCGCCAATGTGCATCCCCAGGCCCGCATTCTGATGCAGGCTCAGGCCAAGTTGATGGGGTCGGATGTGCTCGGTGCTCTATTTTTCCATGACCTCAGCCAAAGGTGACAAGCTGGTCGTGGGGCAGGCACTGATTCCCTTGAACCTGACGACCCTGGCCGTGGTCCGATTGGATGTGGATGAAACACGACTGGCGCGGATTCGCCCGGTGTTCGAATCGCTGCTTTTTTCCATGAATGCCCGGGATACGCAGGACCTTGACAAGGAACGCAAGGAACTGATTCAGCGCAGCCAGCAATGGAAACGTAGTTTGACCAGCGACTTGATGCGGGATGCCTTGATTACCGAGCAGTGGTTTAAAATTGTGGAACATGGCCGAGACGTCGGTTTTTTGTTCATCGTGCAAGGCCGGGATACAAACATGAACACCCCGGGCATCCGTGTGAATGTGGGGACGCGGATGGAAGTGGCTGGCCGTCGCATCGATTCGATGAGCCGGTTTTTCCTGACCGATGAGGGTAAAGAAGAACAGTGGTCGATCCGCACCAGCAGCATGCCTTTGGGTTTGCCGCGCAAGCCGGTGGTGCAGGGGACCAAAAAGGATGCCCCGCCACAGGTGCAGGTTTGGTCGGAATCGGGGGTGCGTTCGGACTATACGGTCAAGGTGGATCGCAGTGGGCCTGATGGGGTCAAGCGTCTGGAGTGGGTGATCCCAGCCGAGGCTTATTTATCACAGGTGGAGTTGTATCTGCTGGGGGCCCTTTTGCCCGTACTGCCGCAGCGGAATACGGTTTTTATGCCTATTACCCCAACGAAGGCAAACTGACCTTTCGAACCGAAAAGCTTGAACCAGCCGGGGATGGTTCCTTTGTGATACGGAGCAGGCCCTCGCTGGATCAACCCCTGCAGATCAGCCGATACAGTGCCCAAGGCAGGTTATTGGAACGTGAGATGGGCGAGGGTCGCAAACTGGTCCCTGCTGACAAATCCGAGGTGGTGACCACTTTCAAGCTCGGTGAGGAAATCAGCAAGCTAAAATGAAAGCACGCGATTGGTCGTGGGTTGACCCTCTTTCCCCATGGGAGAGGGCGGGGTGAGGGCCGAAGAACTAGTGGTGTATGGTGGTTTAAGCCTGTCAGCCAGCGGACCCACGAATAAAAGGATTTTGGATTTATTGATTTTCGGAATCCCTTCGACGGAGCTATTTTTTGGAAATTACCCTGCAATTACCTCAAGGCCAGCAGCGCCTGGCGATGGTCGGCGCGGCTGAGCGCAACCTGAAGTTGCTGCGTGAAAATCTGGATGTTGGCATCTGGTCGCGTGATCATGAACTGCACATCAGTGGCGAAAGTCGGCAGGTGGGCCATGCCGCGTGGGTGCTGGAACAGTTATCCCACGCCTCGGAACTGGGCAAAGCCCTGCCGCGTCAGGAAGTGCTGGACCTGATCAACTCGGCCCAGCAGCGCAAGCCTGTGGGTCGCTGGCAACATTCAACCGGCTTGCCGACTTCCGAAGCTTTGGATGTTTACAGCCGGGGCAAACCCGTGCGACCGATGACCACCGGCCAGCGTGCCTATGTGGAGGCGATGCTCAACCATGACCTGACTTTTTGCGTGGGGCCAGCGGGTACGGGTAAAACTTACCTTGCCGTGGCCGTGGCCGTGGCCATGCTCAAACGCGGAGTGGTGCGCAAACTGGTGCTCGTCAGACCAGCAGTGGAAGCCGGTGAAAAACTGGGTTTTCTGCCCGGTGACATGCAGGCCAAGGTCAACCCCTACCTCCGGCCCCTGCTCGATGCCCTGCACGATATGATGGAGTTTGACCAGATTCAGCGTTTCATGGCAGTGGATGTCATCGAAATCATCCCTTTGGCGTTCATGCGTGGTCGAACGCTCAACGATTCGGTGATCATTCTCGATGAAGCCCAGAACACCACTGCCGCCCAGATGCTCATGTTCCTCACCCGCCTCGGCCACGGGAGCAAAATGGTCATCACCGGCGACACCACACAGATCGACCTCCCCAAACCTGGGCAATCCGGTTTGATTGATGCCCTGCGTAAACTCAAATACATCAAGGGGGCTGCCTCCCTGGCACTGGACAAGGCCGATATCGTGCGTCATCCGCTGGTGCAGCAGATCGTCGAGGCCTACGGCAACAGCCAGAAATAGGCGACTCAGAAAAAGGGGATAAGTATGCTCCGTCGCAAACCTCAGTAAATTAGAATGATTCGCGCCTTGCGCCACGGCGATCGTCAGTGTACATAGAGTCCATGG
>JAAUTM010000058.1 GCA_012031455.1 Phycisphaerales bacterium | reverse complement strand
CCCATCCGCATCATCGATCACGCCATGCGGTATGCCTACTTTACCTCTGATATGGAGGGCAAGCGTGCTATCTACAGGATACCGATAGACATACCTGTCGAAAAAACCGCCTGCATGATATTCTCGCTCCGCTCGAACTCATGAGGCAGAATGTGAGCCCAGATGATAAAACAATTTCATCGCGCGGAAATCGATTGGGATCGAATTGGGCATATAATAGGACCCGTCAGAAAATTACCTTTTCCTAGAATGTTAGTTTACACATAAGGATAATATTCATGAAGGCCTCAAAATTACTATCAACACATGCTCCTTTATCCGTTCACAGTAAAAACCCCCGCTATTTTGATGACGGTACGGGCAAAGCGATTTTATTGAGTGGATCGCATACATGGAGTACTATTGTCGATAGAGGTGAAACTTACCCCCCACCTCGCTTTGACTTTGATGGTTTTCTGGACATGTTGCAGGAGCGTGGTCACAATTTCACCCGTCTGTGGACGCAGGAATTGGCGGGTAAGCCGGCACCGGGAGACAAATCATCCAAAGCAAGTTTCAACGCTCCCCTGCCCTGGCTTCGTACAGGACCGGGGAAAGCTGCCGATGGCTTGCCTAAATTCAACCTTAACCAATTAAACCCCGAATACTTTGAACGTCTGGGTTCACGTGTCCGGGCCATGCGAGATCGTGGCATGTACGCATCGGTTATGCTTTTCGAAGGATGGGCATTGGAATATGCACCTAAACATGCCTGTTGGGCCTGGCATCCGTTTAACATAAAAAACAACATAAATGGAATTGACGGCGATCCACAGAATACTGGCAAAGGTCGAGCCACGCACTCCCTCGATATCCCCGCAATTACAAGTATTCAAGAGGCATATGTTCGCAAGGTGATTGAAACGCTGAATGAATACGATAATATCTTTTTCGAAATATCCAATGAAAGCCGTTTCTATTATTCAAAAGCTTGGCAGTATCATTTCATCAAATATATCAAGGCAACAGAAAAAGAACTGCCTAAGCAACATCTGGTCATGATGGTCGGCTATGGTACTGCGTGTATTCCGTACTTATGGAATAGTCCAGCAGACATCATCGGCCTCAACACGCTTACTAACTGGCTTGAGCATCGTGATCCGTTTAAAATCGATCCGCCGATCATGCCCCCTGATAAGATTTCCATGCTCGACACCGATCATCTCTGGGGCACCGGCGGCAGACGCGACTGGGTTTGGATGTCGCTTACGCGAGGCCATCATCCAATATTCATGGATTTTTACCCACTGGAAAATCAGGATTATGGTCATCCTCCGACAAAGCTTTCCGTGTGGAAAAACACTCAGATCAACATGGGGTACGCGCTGCAATATTCCCGTAAGATGGACCTTTCAAAGGCGCAACCACGTCCCGATCTCGCACTCAGTCACTTTTGTCTTGCCAATCCCGGACGCGAGTATCTGGTCTATCTGCCCAAAGGCGGTAAAACGGTCGTCGATATCACCGCAGTCAAGGGGAGTGTTAGCGTCGAATGGTTCAACCCCGCCAATGGCAAAACCGCAGTGTCCAAGAAAACCATTACCGGCGGTGATATTCGAGAGTTTATTGCACCCTTCAAAGGTGACGCAGTACTGTTCTTACAACGGACATAACTGAATGCCTTGAGATGGCTCGGATTATGATCTTGTTCGGTTGCATCATAATAATGATACTGGTAGCTTCGTCCCTGCCAATTGAGTTTAATGTTTGCGATAAGGATAACTCCAGCCTTGGCCACACTCGACCCATTTTAAAGGAGAGTCACCATGAATACGATCAAGTCCCACCTGTTTCTCAGCACCCTGCTGTTTGCGTGCCTGATCATGTCGGTAACCGCCCCCATGGCTGTGTGTCAACCCATCGCAACCGATACTGCTGCCTCCGCTTCGACCGTCCGGCCGGTGGTTCGATATGACTTCTTGAAGCTCACCGAAGAGGGACGCGTTCCAGACACGGCTGCGATCTATCCCGACATGGACCTGCTCGTTCGCGGAGCCTCCATTCCCTGCGGTACGGGTGACCGATGGCGTCCTCGCACTCATGCCCCCATCCCAGTCGGAGCCACCAGGCCTGTTCTCTTCCGGACCTGTCACCAGTCTGATCTCCACCATCATGTCCAGCGGCAGCTTCAGTATTGAGGTCTGGGCCCGCGCTGCTGATAAAGATCAGCGCGGCCCGGCTCGCATCGTTTCGATCTCCAAGGATACCGGGTCACGCAATGTCACCCTCGGTCAGGAAGGGACGCAACTGGTCCTGCGTCTGCGCACCAGTGCCACCAACGATCAGGGCCAGCCGGAACTGATGGCTCCCGAGGGGACTCTCGATCCGGAACGCTTTCAACACATCGTGGCGACCTATGATGGCATCGCAACGGTTCTGTATGTCGATGGCCAGCGGGTTGCTGAGAGCGAAAGTTCGGCAGGCAGTCTGGAAAAGTGGGACAAGGAAATGCCTCTGATCATCGGGAACGAAGCTACGGGCGACCGGCCCTGGCGTGGCCAGATTCGCCTTGTCGCCATCCATGTCCTTCCCCTTTCAGATGCTGAGGTTACTGCCGCCTTTGCTGCTGGCCCCCCTGGCAAATGAAAGGCTGGAAGCATCGTTGCAGGATGCCCCTCCGTATACAGCTGGGTTGAATTATTATGGTGTCCTTAAACCACGACATTCCAAGCCCTTATCGCCAACCTGTTGGGATTAGATTTTCCTGTCATTTATTCTGTATTTTTCTTGACCCGTCTTAATGATGGCCTATAATTTAAGACAGATATATCTGTTTACGCTTGCGCATATTTTTCATATTGACGGATCATCGGGTACGTATTGAAGGGAGGTAACAATCATGCGATTTTCCATCAACTTTGGCTGTGCCATGGGTGTGCTAATCTATGCGATGCTGGAGGGATCCGCAGGTGCGTCGCTGCTCAACCGTGGCAACGGAATGATCTATGATTCGTCACGGAACATCACCTGGCTGCAGGATGCCAACTACGCCAAAACCAGCGGCTACGACCCCGATGGCAAAGTGACCCTCGCCCGAGCTAGGAGCTTCGCCAACAATCTTGTTTATCAAGGCTACGACGATTGGTTGTTGCCCGGTGTCTGGCCATACAGCTACGAAGTCGAGATGGAGACGCTGCTGGAGGTTTCACTACTAAACCCGGCGAACGGGACCACGCCGCAAGTGCCCAAGCCCGGCCCATTCATCAACATCACCCCCACCGTCGGCTACTGGCACATCGGACGGGATATATGGTCCACACAGAACTGGTACTTTATCTATAACCACTCCACGCAACAGACAAATAACTACTACAGTGGTGAAAGTTTTGGCGACTATATTCCTTGGCCAATGCGATATGGCGATGTGGGCATGCTACCATCGGATTACAATAAGTCTCTCTATGGAGGAAATTTTTCCTCTTTCCAAGGATGGACCGTATCGGGTGGCGGATCCGCTCAGCTGGTCAACCACGCCGGTAGCAGCATGGTCAAACTGACCACCGGTTCGTCCGTACATCTTCACCAGTTACTTGACACACCAGCCGCACCGTTCACCCTGGCATATGAACTTGATATGTCCGAGACCTGGGGTCAAACCATGATGGTGTACCTTGGCGGAACGCTGGTGGACATCGTATACAACACAACACAAGGTCTGGTTCAACGCAATATTCTGATCGAGAATCCCAACCTGCTGGGCCTGAGTGAAACGCAATTGAAGTTCACACTTGACGACTCCGCTGCGGGCAAAGTTGCATACATTGACAACATAGCGTTCATCCCCGAGCCAATGTCGATGGTGTTGATGGGGTTGCTTACCCCAATCATCTTGCGAAGACCAGGGATTCGATCCTTGCCTCTCTCCAGATGATCCAGAATCGCATCCGATAGCACAACATGCTAAACTGCGTCTGCCCTGATGTTTTCGATGCCGGGCTGACATAACCCTAAAGCAAGTACATCCTATACATGATAACGGCGATTGATCCTGATAATCTCAAGGATACAACCATGCTGAATATTGCCGTCGTTACCGGTGGACATAACTATGATGTCAGGCCATTCCATCACTTGTTTCGATCCATGCCGGGGATCGACGCCTATGTCCAGCATCTGGATGATTATTTCAGCTCCCCCAGAGAGGTTCGGCTAAATTATGATGCGGTGGTTTTATACATCATGCCCAAAGGGGCGCCAACGGATGAAGCCCCCTGGTATAGTGGTAAACCTAAGTCGGTATTGGAACAATTGGGTGAGACGGCTCAGGGGATTGTTGTCCTGCACCATTCGATTCTGGCTTACCCGGACTGGCCGGTCTTTGACGAAATGGTTGGCATGCATAACCGCAAGATTCGCAAATACAAACACGATGAACAGATTGCAATTGATGTGGCGAATGCAACTCACCCGATTGTGCAGGGCATGTCCCCCTGGACGACCATTGATGAAACCTATACGGTTCATGAACCTGATCCCGGTAACGACATTCTCTTGACGACGAAACATCCCGAATCAATGCACAGTATAGCTTGGACTCGGTCGTATCGTAACTCTCGTGTGTTCTGTTTTCAGTGCGGTCATGATCGCAAAGCTTACGAGGACCTGAATTTTCGAGCCGTATTGCAGAATGGTATCCACTGGGTCTCTCAATCCAGTCAGTCGGCCTGCCCCTGAGCATAGATACGACATGGAATAAGAACATTCATAACTATCACGCTACGTCTTAATATAGTATGTTTATCTGCCAACGCATGAAAGAGTAATATGAAATACATACAGAATCCCATACTTCCCGGCTTCAACCCTGATCCTTCCATTGTCAGAGTGGGTGACGATTATTATATTGCCACATCAACCTTTGAATGGTTTCCCGGTGTGCAAATACACCATTCGAGAGACTTGATCCATTGGAAGCTCATGGCACACCCCCTGAATCGGGTTTCACAGCTGGATATGAAGGGGGTACAGAATTCCTTTGGTGTATGGGCGCCATGCCTGTCTTACGACAAGGGTAAGTTCTATTTAATATATACTATTGTTAACCATTTTGGGGGACCGTTCAAGGACACTCATAATTTTCTTGTAACGGCCACGGACATCATGGGCGAATGGACGGAGCCAGTATATTTAAACAGCAGTGGGTTTGATCCATCTTTATTTCATGATGACAACGGGGCCAAGTGGCTGGTCAACATGACCTGGGACTTCAGAGGCAGCAAAAGCAAGTTTGGCGGAATAGTTCTGCAGGAGTATTCCGAAAGCAATCGAAAATTGATAGGTGATGTTTCCGTCATCTTCAAGGGTACTGATTTACGTTCAACAGAGGGGCCTCACTTATATCATTAAATGGATTTTATTACTTGATCACTGCCGAGGGAGGTACAGGTAGAAACCACGCCGTCACGGTGGCCAGAAGTAAATCGTTGCATGGCCCATATGAGGTAGACCCCAGAAATCCGATGCTGACGTCAAAAGATAAACCTCATCTACCCCTGCAAAAAGCCGGTCATGCGGATATTGTTCAAACACAAAACGGCGACTGGTATATGGTGCATTTGTGCGGCAGGCCCCTGAAGGACACCAATCGTTGCATCTTAGGCCGAGAAACCGCCATCCAGAAAGTTATCTGGAACCGGGATGGTTGGCTTGAGATTGAAGGTGGGGGAACCGAGCCTCAGGAACGTGTACCAGCACCGAATCTTCAAGAATCTATGTATGTGGAGTCTTCCACAAGAGATGATTTTGACAGTACGACTCTTGATATCAACTTTCAATCACTGAGAGTACCGCTGGGAAAGGATAGTCTATCACTCACAGAGCGTCCGGGATTTTTACGATTAAAGGGCTGGGAGTCATTAAGCTCATTTCATAACCAGTGCCTGATTGCCAGGAGGCAACAACACTTCAGCTATACGGCAACAACCTGTATTGAATACGAACCCAAAAACTCCAAACAACTGGCGGGCCTGATCTGTTACTATGACACAAAGGCATATTATTACGTTTACATCAGCAAAACAGAGGACATGGGTAGATTTATCGGTATAATGCAGGCAAACCTCAATGGCATATCAAATATTGATGACAGTATGGTCGGTATCGGGGACATCAAAAGATGCTATCTAAGGGCTGTTGTCAACCACGACAAATTACAGTTTTCATATTCGAAGGACGGAATAGTATATGAAAATCTAGGAAGCGTGCTGGATGCAAGCATTCTTTCGGACGAGTACCAGGGTGGCCATCACTTTACGGGCGCGTTTGTAGGGTTGTGCTGCCAGGATCTTGCGGGAACCCGACAGTATGCTGACTTTGATTGGTTTGAATACAAGCCTGTATCATAATTATCACTTACAATCAATTTCGTCATACTATTTTCAGATGTGGTTGTGCTTTAAGAATGTACCTCTTGGCCGAACATGGATTTGAGCAGGGCGAGCCGCTCGATTTGACATGATTTCATCTGTCTCATCTGCAAAGTTTGACGAACCAGAATTTCATTGCTAGAACGCATATTCAAAGAGTTTAATGGACTGTTTTACTTATTATCAGGAAAGCTCAACATGTCGATCAAACCAGGCATCTTGTTCATGCCGCATGGGAATTTGCAATACTCACAGTTGCCTATTGGCAAGCGAGGCTGGGTGGCCGAGCAGTCTTACGAAGCGATCTTCCGCACTGTACGTGATCTGGGTGTAAAGGTAGCTTTTGAAGCATCGGGTGAAACGCTGGAAATCATGGCCTCGCACCGCCCGCAGAGCATCGACATGCTCAAGGCTGCGGTAACCGATGGCCTGATCGAGCCGGTTGCTTCGCCGCATACTCATCTGATGTTGTCCAATGTGGATCCGGCCATCGGGCTGGATTCGTTGATCAATGGCTTGGATGCGTGGGAAAAGGCTATCGGCGTTCGCCCAACGGTTGGTTGGAATCCCGAATGCGGCTGGGCAAGTTACGTGCCGGATATCTTCCGTGCTGCCGGTTTTGAAACATTGATTGCCGATGCCGATTCATACCTGTTATCGGCGGTCAATGGTATCCGCGAAGCAACCGGGCTGAAGTACGATGTACGCGGCCATAGTAATAAGAATGCCCTTTTCCGTATTGAAGATGTTATTGCCACGCAACCGGATGTATTAAAAAAGCTGTTCCGCCCCCATCAGATGTCAAACGGTTTGAAACTGATACTGAGGTCGGACATGATGTGTAATGTATTGTTGTGGTACTTGATGGGCACGCCAGAAGTCGAAGGACGTGCACCGATCTCGCATGACGAAATGGCCATGATGATGACACGCTGGCGCGAT
>JAAUTM010000057.1 GCA_012031455.1 Phycisphaerales bacterium | reverse complement strand
TTCGAGTAACCGGCGAACCTGCGCACGTACCTGCGGTGAGGCCAGCACCACCGGATGATTCCCCATCTGCACCAGTCGCTGCAATTCCTTCACCACTGCATTGACAATCCGATTGCCCAGGGCCGGGGGCATGGTGAAGCTGGTGCCCTCGGCTGTGCGGTCGATGTAACCGAGAATCTGATCCTCCAGCGCTGGGTCCAGACTCACGCAACTGAGCTTGGGTGAAGCAGGGACACTCGTACCGGCCAGCACCGGTGAATCCGTCAGTGCATCGGGCGGAGGTTGCTGGACATATTGATTGCAGATGGTCCGCCTCAGTCCATTGCGGACGTATTCAGTGAGTACCTCCAGATCCTTGGTGCGCGGGGCCCAATCACCCAGCGTTTCCACGATGGTTTCCATGTCACGCACCGGCACCCGTTCACGGAGCAGGTTCTGCAACACTTTCTGCAATTCGCCGGGCTTGACCAGTGGCCGTTCCCCACCCATGACTTCTTCCGTCAGCTTGGGTGCCCGCTTCTTGAGTTCGGCGATGAGGTTGTTGGTTTCCTCACGTGAGAGCAATTCATGAGCATTGGTTTTCACCACTTCGATGATGTGCGTTGCCAGCACGCTCGTGGCATCCACCACCGTGTAATTGAGCGACTCAGCCCGCTGCTTCTGCCCGGCATCAATCCATGTCGCTTCCAATCCAAACGCTGGCTCACGGGTTTTCACACCTTCCAAAGGTGCGTGATCGGGGCTGACCAGGCCGCTGTCCATCGCCAGGAACTGACCGGGATAAATCACCCCACCAGCCACGGCATTGCCCCTGATTTTCACGTGGTAATCGTTGGGGCCAAGCTGCATGTTGTCGCGAATCCGTATCGGTGGCATCACCAGCCCCAGTTCCCCCGCAAGCTGTCTGCGAATCATCGTAATCCGATCCAGCAGGCTGCCCCCCTTGCGTATTGTCCACCAGTTTCACCAGCCCGTAACCCACTTCCAGTTCCATCGCGTCCACGGCCAGCATCTGTTCCACCGGGGGTGGGGCAGGCTTGGCTTTGGCAGCAGCATCCTGATCTGTTTGCACCTTTTTAAGCCTGTCGCTGCCTGCGTATGAAGTACGCCATCGCCCCGAACACGCCACCCAGAATCAGCATCGGCGAGTGCGGGCAAACCGGTAAACGCCATCAACCCTAAAAAACCAGCCGTGATCGCCAGTGGCCGCCACTGCCCCATGAGCTGTTTGCTGATTTCCGTGCCCAAATCCTGCCGCGAGCTGGTGCGGGTCACAATCAGACCGGCACCGATGGAAATCACCAGCGCGGGTAACTGACTGACCAGACCATCGCCGATGGTGAGTTTGGTGAACACTTCCAGCGACTCGGCGATGCCCCAGCCGCGCTGAAACGCCCCCACCGCAAACCCGCCGATGACATTAACGAAGGTGATGATGATGGCTGCGATGGCATCGCCGCGCACGAACTTGGCGGCACCGTCCATGGCCCCGTAAAAGTCGGCTTCCTGAGCGATGGCATCACGTCGGCGACGAGCCTCGGTTTCATTAATCAGTCCTGCGTTGAGGTCCGCATCGATGGCCATCTGCTTGCCGGGCATGGCATCCAAGGTAAAGCGAGCGGCCACTTCACTGATGCGCGTGGAACCCTTGGTAATGACCACGAATTGCACAATCACCAGAATCGCAAAGATGATGATGCCCACCACCAGCGAGTTGCCAGCCACGAAATGAGCGAAAGCTTCGATCACATGCCCTGCGATGTCGGTGGCATCATCGGCGCTGCTGGCATCGGCTGACAATATCAAGCGGGTCGAAGCTACGTTGAGCACCAGCCGGTACAGCGTTGTCGCCAACAGCAGCGAGGGAAAGACGGAAAAATCCAGCGGACGCTCGACAAAGATGGTCGTGAGCAGAATGACGGCTGCCAGTGCAAGGTTGAGTGTAATCAACAAGTCCAGCACCAGCGAAGGCACCGGCACGACGATGACCATGATCAAGCCAATGACCGCCAGCGGCACAAAGAACGGCTGGTACTGTGACAGTCGCGTCATCCAGGCAGGCATCACCGCAGGTTTTATTGTCGCTTCAGCCATTGATATTTCTCTTCACCCACATCATGCGATCTTCCGTCCACTGAGGCGGAACACATACGCCAGCACCTCGGCCACGGCGTTGTAAAACTGCGGGGGTACTTCCTGATTCACTTCCACTCCCGCATAAAGCGCTCTGGCCAGTTCCTTGCGTTCAACAATCGGTATGCCATGCAGGGCTGCAAGTTGCCGAATGTGCATTGCCAGAAAATCCGCGCCCTTGGCAACCACCTTGGGTGCCCGCATGGTGCCCGGTTCATATTGCAGTGCCACGGCAAAGTGCGTGGGGTTGGTGACGATCACGTTCGACTTGGGCACCGCCGCCCCGATGCGCTGCATGGCCAGTTGCCGGGCCACCCGCGTTCGCCGTTGTTTGACCAGCGGGTCACCGTCCATGCGTTTGAATTCTTCTTTTAGTTCCTGCTTGGTCATGCGCAGGTCGCGCTCACGTTGCCAGCGTTGAAAGGAATAGTCCATGAACGCCAGCACCAGCAGCAGCACCGCCAGCTTGATCGCCAGTTGGTAAATGATCGTGCAGGCAAGGTTGAACACCGGTAGCAACGGCAACTCACCGAGTGTGATGATGCGGGGAAGGTCGGCGTACATGAACCATCCCGCCACCCCGAACACCACCAGCAGTTTGCTCAAGCTCATGGTCATGCGGACCACACCGCGAAAATCAAAGAGGTTTTTCAGCCCACGCAGCGGCGAGAGTTTCATGAAGTTGGGTTCGAGCACTTTGGGCGTGATGCGGAAACCCACCTGCCCTGCTGCGGCGACCAAACCCACAGCTGCCAGCGATAACAGCATCGGCATCAGTACATCCAGCCCCATGCGTACGGCGTATGCAAACAGATTCATCAGATCATCAGGCCGGGTCGGGTTGCTGGTGAAATCATTACGCAACAGCGACTCCAATGAAAGCTTCAACCCGGACATGAAACGCAGCCCTGTGTACTGAAGCAGAATCACTCCGGCCAGCAGCATCGCAGCAGCGGTGAGGTCGGCACTGCGCGCAACGTTACCTTCCTGACGGGCTTCCTCTTTCCGCCGGGCTGTTGCCGGTTCCGTTCTTTCGCCATTCTGTTCAGCCATGCTGCCTCAATTCATTCCAACTCTGTTAATTGTGCCTCAATGGGTTGGGCATCAATCCATCACCATCACGATCCCCCGAAGTACCCCGCCATGGTTTGCAATTGTTCCCGCAGATATTCACTGATGATGCCGCTGTGGCTGGGCATGCAGGCGATCAAAATTCCCACCCCGGCCACGATGCGCAACGGAAAACCAATCGACAGCAGGTTCATCTGCGGCACGGTTCGTGCCAGAAAACCCATGGCCACGGTTTCCAGAAACACCAGACACAACAACGGGGCGGCAATCCGCAACGCCACTTCCATCATGGAAGCAAGCAAGCCCACGATCAGTTCGATGAGTTGCCCATCGATCATCAGTCCGCCCAGCGGGATGTTTTGAAAACTTTGCAGCAATGTGGCCACGACCGCGCGATGCCCATCGATACACAAAAAAAACAGCATGGCGATGATGAAATAAAACTCGGTGATGATGCCCCCCGCTTCCTCGCCCATTTCCGGATTGAAAATTCCAGCCAGGCCCGTGCCCACCTGCTGGTCGGCCATCTGCCCTGCAAGCTGAATACCCACCAGCGGAATCAGCGCTCCGTAACCAATGACCACCCCGATTGCCAGTTCCAATGCCACCACGGCGGGCAAGGTCCACAACGAAAGCCCACCGGTGAGCACCGGCTGGATCATCGCCAGTGTCGATGGCTGGGACACCAGAATCGGATACACACACAGCGACAACACGAATGCCCACAAAATCTTGATTCGCCCAGGGATCGAAGCACTCCCGAAAATCGGCGCGATAATGAATATCCCCGTCAGCCGAAACATCACCAACACCCATACGGGCAGATGCGGCAGAAGTTGTAATACCTCGGGGTTCATTAGAAGGGGAGTCGGTGGGTCGGTTAATCGGTGAGTCAGTTGATCGGTGGGTCGGTAATTTGTTAATTGGTGAGTCGTTTTTTCCGTTTAGCGACGCACCGCAGGTGCGAGCAAGGCGGATCCGCGTAACCACTCAAAACAGTTTCAATTGTTCATTGCGAACATTCGGTGGGCGAACTCCATCACCATGCGACCCATCCACGGGGCCAGCATGATCGCCAGCACCGTCATCACGATGATCTTGGGTACAAACGACAAGGTCTGTTCCTGAATCTGAGTCACCGCCTGGAACAAACTGACGATCAAGCCGATGAGCAGTCCGCCCAGCAAAATCGGGGAACTGACCACCAGCATCAGCGTGAGCGAGTCCCGCACCACATCCACCGCCTGGTCCAGTTCATGGGTTCATCCTCATCCGATCACCGGGGTTGCGACTGCAAAACTATTGAGCAGGCCACCCACCACCAGGTGCCAGCCATCCACCAGCACAAACATCAGCAGTTTGAACGGCAGGCTGATCAGCACCGGCGGCAGCATCAACATGCCCATGCTGATGAGCACGCTCGAAATCACCATGTCAATCACCAGAAACGGCAGGTACAAACGAAACCCCATCAAAAACGCCACCTTCAGCTCCGACAACACAAACGCCGGGATCAGCGTCAGCATGTCCACATCGCCGCGGGTCATTTCATGACGCTGTTTCTTCACTCCCCGGTACTCCAGCAGCATCATCACATCGCCCCAGTTGTCCGCATGTTCGATCTGCGCAAACATGAAATCACGAAGCGGCTCCTTGGCACGCGTCCAGGCAGTCAGTTGATCGATTTCATTTTGTTGCAATGGCACGATCGCTTCCCGATGCACCCGTTCAAAGGTCGGGGCCATGACCAAAAGCGAAAGAAACATCGCCAGTCCCACGATGATCTGGCTAGGCGGCAGGGCCTGCGTGCCGATGGCCTGACGCAACAGCGACAGCACAATCACCATGCGCGTGAAGCTGGTGGTCATGATGAGCAGCGACGGTGCCACCGTCAGCACCGTGAGCAAAATCAAAATCGACAAACTGGTGGATAGCCCCCCGCCAGTGGTGACCGATGTGGTTCCATCTGGCTGCGGATTCAATGCTGAGGTGGGGTTGGCCAGGGTTTGTGCAAGTGCAGCGGGATTGGATGGAAGCACACCACCGGCGTGATCGAGTATGGATAACGGATTGGTAATGTCCAAGGGAGCGTTACCCGAAGCCATGCTCGATGGGGCGGTGTTGAGGCTCGAATTCGTATTTTGAACGGAAGGAGCAGGGTCGCTTTGTGCCCCAACGGGAGCCACTATTAAAAGCAATGGCAACAAACCAGCAATGAGCCTCAAGGCCCAACTGCCAAAGTGATGCGAAGTTGTACGGGGTTGTGCTTTCACGCTCGGCTGACCTCCCCGTTCATTCGCCGTAAGCGTGACAACAACCCTGCGACATCATCCCTGCTGCGGTCGGTGATGATTTCCGTATCATCGCTGCCGGGGTCATCCAAATCCGCCAGGGTTTTGGGTAACGAGGGATGCAGTCGACCTTCGTATTTGCCGTTGAAATGATCGAACATCTGCCGAAACTGCCCGCTGATGCTGCCGGGTTTACTGCTGCTGACCTGACTCAATATCGAAGCGATTTCATCCGGGTCCACAATTTCCGCCAGGGTGCTCATCCCTGCAGGTGTTTCATTGACCACCAGCAATCGGTGCCCCACCCGCAAGATCAAAATGTGAAGCTTGGCGGAGATGGTGGTGCGTGCCAGCACTTCCACCACTGCCCCCCGCTTCCGCCACCCACTGCTGCCCCTATGCCTGACCACTGGCGCATCAGCCAGCGCAACACAAAGATCAATCCAAGCACCAGTGCCAGTGCGACCACCGTCTGCACCATCGCACCCGGCGACCACCATGGGTTGGCTTCTGCATCCCCGTTGGCTGCCCCAGAGCTCACAGCATTTGGTGAGTCGGTCACAGGGCGGGGACCCAGGGGTAATAAATCATTCACGGATGAAGATTGATTCGTGGGTCGAACGCCTGCGGGTGAATCCGCGTCCCCCATCAACTCGAGCCGTTTTATCACGTTGAGCTTTCGCAGGCCCAGCTGAGATATTTTGCCAGGTCCGTCAGGGGTTCGGCTGATTGACAGCCTCACTCACACTGGCGGGGCAAGGTTGGAAGGCACTTGAATGGGACTGACAACTGAACCACCTGAAGCCATAACAGGGGCAGGGGTGATACCAACGACGGAAGCTGGTGGCGATTGCTGGGCCTGTGCCCATGACACAGATAGCAGAAGCACGATGAAAGCGCAGCACCTGATAGATGTGTGCCAATGCGAACCATGAAAATGAAAGGCGATCTTTGACATTGGGCCATCCTGGCCGATTCAACCGAACATCCATGTTCGGCCTTGCACCATCTCATCCTGAGGTGATGCCCGAGTCATCCAACACCATCATACACCCTGAGCAATCTGCTGGTGGGCAGCTTCCTCGACCTGAGCTTCGAGGTCAGCCACGATCTCACTGATACGGATACAGAAACTGTCGTTGAGGACCAACACTTCGCCGCGTGCGATGAGCCTGCCGTTGACGTATACATCCACCGGGTCGCCGGCGAGCTTATCCAGTTCCACCACGCTGCCTTCGCTGAGCCGAAGCACATCTTCCACGAGCATCTGCGTGCGTCCGAGTTCCACGGTGACGTGAAGCTCGACATCATGCAAAAGTTCAATGCTGTTGACTGCATCGCTGGGAAGGCCCTCGCTGCCGGTGAGGTCCGGCAGGTTCATGGGCTGGGCCACATCATTTTGAGCGAATCCAGCGAAGCCTGCGCCTCAGCCAATGCCTGGTCCGCAATGCTCTGAGGCGATACCTCAGCAGAAGGGTCGGATTGTGTCTGGGGTGTGCCGGCCATGATTGCCCTTGATTCCGTTCCGGGGCTGTGTCTTATTGATCACGGATTCGATTCTACCTGAATCCTGTAAAACATCCTGCATCAACTGTCAACGCGTACCTGAATGCATTTTTTCACCAGTGCTTCCTGCACAATCGGTTTGCCTTCAGCATCGCGTCCAATTCGGTCGTCCACGGTGGCCTTGACCTGCCGGGTGAGCGTTGCCAGCGTCGGCTCAGTGAGCTGGGCTGGGTCCGCCCTTCGGAAGATCACCCCAATGTCCGTGGCCAGGGTCGCCTGCATATCCTTGATCTGATCCTTGACCTTCGTAGCATCACGCTGACGAACAGTGATCCAGATTTCTGTGTCATAAAGATTAAACACGACCCGT
>JAAUTM010000056.1 GCA_012031455.1 Phycisphaerales bacterium | reverse complement strand
GCAATACCCGGAAGTATTCGGCTTCCTGCATCGGATGGAGGCCATGACAAGGATGGTTCGAGTCACCCGGTGACCTGAGCCGGGACCGTTCGGAGGAGCAGCCGGTGGTGGATGTGATGATGGAATTGTCCGCGGTGTTCGCACCACCGAGGGAGCCTCAGCCATGAGACCAATCTGGAAACGCATCCCCTGGCAACGTTGGGGCATCGACCGTACCCGTGGCCTGATGGCTTTGGGGCTGATTGCGGTGGCGATGCTTTTGTGGGGCCGATTGATTTTGAAGAACGCACCCCGCACCGCCTTGGCGGACCCCAAGGGAAAAACGGCTTCGGTGGAAAAGCCTGCGTCCAAACCGGTTTACCTGACCCGTGAAATCCATATGAATCTTCCGACCGATAACGGACGGGATTTATTTGCCATGAACCATTCCGGGTTTGCGCGGAAGGATTATCCGGCAGATTCCGCACCACCGGCAAAGTCACTGGTCAAAACAACCGATAGCGATTCTGGGTCGCGTGTGTTACAGGCCGCACAATCGTTGCGGCTGGAAACCACGATTCTCGGCTCGCCCCCCAGGGCGGTGATCGATGGGCAGCTTGTATCACCCGGCCAAACCATCAAAGGCTTTGAGGTGCTGAGCATCGGACAACGTCAGGTCACACTGCAAAAAGACGGAATTCAGATTCTTTTGGAAATGTGAACATTGAATCGTACTTATTGGTCCTCCCGCAACTTTGGAGGTTCACCCCCTGGAAATGGGGCAGGAGTATAGCAACATGAGCAAGCGTATTACCCAAGTGTCAGCCACAGTTTTTTTTTGCTCCATCGGTAGCGTTTATAGCACGTGGGCAATCGCGGCACCCGAGGATGGCTCGGCAAGCCCGGCAACAAGGGCAACCGCGCCCATGCCCATGTCCAACGGGGCGGATGTCCCCGATGATCTGGACAAAGGCGTGAAGGTCGGCTCGTTCGGGCAGATCGATCTGCATGTCAAGGATCAGGACCTGACCAAAATCCTCCAACTGCTCTCGATTCAGAGCCAGCGCAACATCATTGTGAACAAGGGCGTCACCGGGACGGTCACGGCAGACCTTTACAGCGTGGATTTTTATCAGGCGCTGGATGCATTGCTGCACGCCAATGGACTGGGTTACCTTGAAAAAGGCAACTTTATTTACGTTTACACGCAGGATGATCTCAAACGCATCAAGGAAGCTGAACGCAAGACGGTGATGCGGTTGTACCGGCTGAATTACCTCACCGCTGCGGATGCCAACACCTTTGCCTCGCCGCTGCTTTCGCCCGCTGGCAAGATTCAGTTCAGCACGGCGGCCACCCCCGGTTTCCAAACCTCCATGTCCGACGGCGGAGCCAACAGCTACGCCTTCACCGACACCGTGGTGATTACTGATTACGAAGAAAATCAGGAAGAGATTGCCAACCTCATCAAGCAATTGGATGTCCGGCCCAAGCAGGTGCTCATTGAAGCTTCCGTGCTCAGTGCCAAGCTCGAAGAGGACAATGCCTTTGGTGTGAATCTTTCGATTCTGGCGGACTTCCCCTTCGGCAACTATGGCGCAGGGGTCGGACAGATTTTCGGGGCCGGTGGCAGCACGCCAACCTTCGGTACCGTGGGCGGATCGGGTACCGGTGTGGAATGGAGCAACATCATCGCCAAGGATACGAGTTTCCGTGTCGGTATTCTTTCGGAAAACATCGCAGCATTCATCGAAGCTCTCGACAAGGTGATCGACACCACCATTCTTGCCAATCCCAAACTGCTGGTGCTCAATCGTCAAAAGGCCAGCATTCTGATCGGTGGCAAGGACGGCTACATCAGCACCACGCAATCCGAGACCACGACCACCCAGACCGTCGAGTTCCTGGAATTTGGTAATCAGCTGAGCATTCGGCCGTTCATCAGTGAGGATGAAATGGTCCGCATGGAAATTCAGCCCAAGATTTCCGAGGGCGAAGTTGTGACCAAGGGCACATTTATTGTGCCTGAGGAGACAACGCAGGAACTGACCACCAACGTGATCGTGCGTTCGGGACAAACCGTGATTCTGGGCGGGTTGTTCAAGGAAAGAACCACGGTGACACGCAAGCAGGTGCCGGTGGTGGGCGATATTCCCATCCTGGGCAATGCTTTCAAGGGAACCAGTGACGGGACCGTGCGTGAGGAATATATCTTCCTGATCACCCCGACGGTGATGAAGGATCAGGCCATTTATGCAGCCGGGGATCGCATGAAGGACAACGTGGAATTGGCACGCACCGGCGCACGTGAAGGGCTGCTGCCCTGGGCCCGGACCAAGCTCACCAATTCGCACATGAAAAACGCCTTGGATGCGATGGAAAACGGCGACCAGGACAAGGCTCTGCACAGCGCGAACATGGCTTTGTCGCTGGACCCCACGTATGTCGAAGCTCGTCGCCTGGTCGAAACAATCAACCAGGAGCGCGTGCTGTCTCCCTACGACAGTGTGCTTGAAGACACCATCCGTGACTTGATCCGGGAAAAAGCTGGCGATGAAACCATGGATGGCAAAACCATGGGTGCGGCCCCGGTGACAAGCGACGCTGCCGTGAGCGAAGCTGCTGCCACGGATGCTCAAGTGAGTGATACGGCTGTCAGCGATGCGGCGGCGAACACCGACATGGCTACGGACACCGAACCGGCGGCACAATCCATGACCGAAGCTCAGGCTCCGCTGGAACTGCCTTGATATGACAACTGCTCGGCCCCCTTTCCCCCCTGGGAGAGGGATCGGCTGACATGGTGATCCTGCATCGTGACCTGTGAGAGGAGAAGGAAAAGGAGATGACTCATGAAGGTACGTCCATACTGCGCCCTTGCCTGTACGTTCAGCTTGTCACTTGCCCTCCTGGGTGGTTGCGCCAGCAGCACGGTGAACAAGCAGCACAATGAATCGGTCAACAGCGCCAACCAGCGCTGGCAGGACCTGCGTTCCCAGCTTTTGTTGCAGACTGCCCAGCGCCAGTTTGACACCGGGGATCTGGATCAGGCTGAAAAAACCATTCTCGATGTGCTGGGCATGGCTCCGGAGAACCCATCGGCTTTGCTGCTTGCCGGGCGGGTCATGCTTGAGCGGGGTCAACTGGAAAAATCCTACCGATTCCTCCAGACGGCCATCACCACCGATGAAAAAATACCCGAAGCCCATTACTACCAGGGCATCGTGCTGCAACGCTGGCAGCAGTTTGATGCGGCACTGATCGCTTACGAGCGTGCCACCAACCTGGCGGGTGACAATGCAGCTTATCTGCTGGCCAAGTCGGAGATGCTGATCCAGCTGGGTCGGGTGGATGAAGCTCAGCAATTGATCGAGTCGCGTCTGACCTATTTTGATCAGAACGCATCCATGCGGGCGGCCCTGGGGCATATTCACCTGATGCGCAATCAGCCAGCTTTGGCTGCGGATATGTTTGGGCAGGCTTTGCTCCTGCAATCGGACAACCTGCAACTCAAGGAAAATCTGGCGACGGCCCAGATCGCTGGCGATCAGGTGGAGCAAGGCATCCGGAACATGGAAGAATTGCTCTCACGCAAGGATTACTCCCAGCGCACCGACTTGCAGCGACTGCTGGCTCTGGGTTACGAGCGTCTGGGTCGGCCTGCGATGGCCAAAGGTGTTTACCTCAAGCTCACCCGCGAGCAGCCGCAGGAATCCGATCACTGGCTGCGCCTGGGTGAAATCTGCTGGGCACTCAAGGATTCGGCGGGGGCACATCTGGCGGCACAACGTTGTCTGGCCTTGTCACCCCGAAGGTTTGAAGCCCATCTGCTGGCCGGTCTTTCCGCGCAGGCCATGGGTCAATTGGATGCGGCGGTGCTGGCATTTGCATCCGCAGCCGAGGCGGCACCCGAAGATGCCCGCGCTCTGGTCCTGCAGGGCATGGCTCTGGAACAGGCAGGGAAAAAGGATCAGGCCATCGCAGCTTATCAGTCCGCCCTGACCAGGGATCCTTCCCAGGAAAGCGCCAAACGATTGCTGTCACGCTTGGAAAACCTTGAGCCTTGATAGTCAGGAACGGAATCCATGCAAGAGATAGCTGGATCGGGTGGGCGGAAGCGGGGACAGCGTTGCGAGTGTGATCAAGCCGGGGTTCAAGGAGACAGCCGGTGTTGTGGGGCCGATGGTTGAGTCTGGGACTGGGGCCTGGTCAGCATGGCGGGGAGCATTCCTGCTGTGTCTGATCCTGAATATCCACGTCATGGCCCTGAATGATTATCTGACACTTGCCGGTGGCTGTCTGGTACTGGGCAGCGTGGTGGGGCTGATGCATGCCTTGTATGCCGCCCGGCAGGAGTCCGCCAAGGGACAGCTCATCACTCAGCTCAATGGGATTTCCAAAAGCAGCAGCGTGCCTGTGCTGCAGAACTGGCGGATCGGGGGTTGGATGAGCTGGGTGAACACCGCCAATGGGGGTGTTGGGACAAGCTGCGTCAAAAGATGGAGCATCTCTCGGCTCAGAAACGTGAACTGGAAATACAACTGCGGATCATCGATGCCGAGCGTGAGCATGCCTACACCGTGCTCAATTCGATTGCGGATGCGGTGCTGGTGACCGACCCGTTCAACGAACTGGCTCTGGCCAACGAAGCGGCAGCGCGGATTCTGGGTTTTGAGCTTGAGCCTTCGCTGCATCAGCCAGTCGATCAGGTGGTGCATGACACGACGCTGGGCAAATTGATCAAGGACACCCGCGAAGGTGGGGATACTGCCTTGCGCCGACATGTGGAGCATCATCTGCCCATGGAAGGCAGGCAGGCGGTGTTCGATGTCACACTCAAGTGCGTGGCCGGGGGTTCACAGCGGCGCAGCAACGAACCTTGCGGCGTGGTGACGATTCTTCGGGATGTGACGCATGAGCGCGAAGTGGCGGAGATGAAAAGCGATTTTGTGTCCAGCGTGTCGCATGAGTTGCGGACGCCCCTTTCAAGCATCAAGGCCTATCTGGAAATGCTCATTGATGGCGAAGCTCACGACGAGGCAACGCGACTGGAGTTTTACAACATCATTCAGGCCGAGGCGACCCGTCTGTCCCGCCTGATTGACAACATTCTGAACCTCAGCCGGATCGAATCGGGCGTGGTGCGGGTGCAGCGTGAGCAGGTGAACCTGCCGGCACTCATCAAGGAAGCAGTTGATGTGATTGCACCCCAGGCCCGTGCCAAGCAGGTGAGACTGGAAGAGGTTCCCACACCACTGTTTTCCAGGTTTATGCCGACCGGGACATGATTTTGCAGGTGCTGCTGAACCTGATGAGCAACGCGGTGAAATACACCTTCAGCGGGGGCAAGGTGACGGTGTCGGTTCATGTGGACGACCACAGCAGGCTGGTGCATGTTTCGGTGACGGATACCGGAGTGGGTATTCCAACCGAGGCTTTGCCGCATCTGTTCCAAAAATTTTACCGTGTGGCCGAGCATAAGAAGATGGCCAAGGGAACGGGGCTGGGTCTGAATCTGGTCAAACAAATCGTTGAAACCGTTCACGGCGGCAAGGTAAGTGTGACAAGTGAGCCCGGAAAGGGCAGTACATTCACGTTCGGCCTGCCGATGGCCGACAACGGATACTAGGGTCCCCGTGCGCAATGCCGCAGGGTGATGGGTAACAAGGGGTTAATGCCTGATATGAACCGCAGCAAGCCACTTATCCTGATTGCCGATGACGAGGTTCACATTCTGCATGTGGTGAGTCTGAAACTGCGCAATGCCGGTTACGACATCATCACCGCCGAGGACGGGGAGGAGGCCTTCGAGCTTGCCACCGCCCGGCAACCGGACCTGATCATCACCGATTTTCACATGCCCTACATGACCGGTCTGGAACTGTGCTCGAAGCTCAAGGAGCAGGCCAGCACCGCAGCGACACCGGCTCTGATGCTGACCGCCAGAGGCTTTACGCTTCCAGCTGAAGCTCTGGAGCAGACCAACATCACCGGGGTCTTGTCCAAGCCATTTTCACCCCGTGAAGTTTTGGCACGGGTGCAGGAACTTATTGGCCAAGCTACTCATGAGGATGCAGGAAACCCGGCGTGACCCAGCTTCACCTCCAACCCGTTTCCGACATGCTGCCTGCCCGGCTGCGACAGCGCCTGCGCGCACTGGGGATCACGGTCCTTGTCATGGATGTGGATGGAGCCACCCAGCCACTGGATGAATGTTGCTGGTTTGAAAATACCATGCGCGCAGCACTGGCATTTCGCCATGCCTTGCGCGAAGCCTGGCCCGCACTGCTCGAAGTTCAAGGCCTGCCGGTGGAGATGTGGCCCGGCCTCTGGCTGGTACCCATGCCCAGCATCCGGCGCAGACGCTCCAACAGTGAGCGTAAAAGGCAATCCATGCCAGTCGCGCTGATGCTCTCTCCCGAATTTTTTCTCAGCGATCAATTCCATTTGCTTTGCGGTCAGTGCCAGCTGGATCGGGAAGTGACTCTGTCACGGATCAACCGGGACCGACTTTTCTCGCAGACAGAAGTGCAGCGCATGGCAGCCACGCTCACCTGGATGCAGCAGGATGTGGGCGAAATTGACCGTCGCTACCACGAACTGCAAACCCTCAGCACTCAGCTGGGTGAATCGTATGAAGAATTGAGTCTGCTCTACAAGCTGTCCACGGGCATGACCCTGGAACGGCCACCGATGCAGTTCCTTAGCGAAGCCTGCGAAGATTTGCAGCAGACGGTGGGTCTCAAGTGGATCGCCATCCAACTGGTGGAGGATCAGCAGCGCTGGGCGAACTTTCGGGTCAGGTCATCACCGCTGGCCCGGTGGGTTGCGATGCCCTGATGCTCAAGCGGATTGGCTCCATGCTGATGCTTCGACAGGGGCCGACTTCCCCGCCGCTGATCGTCGATGACACTGCCTCCCTGCAGATCCAGCATTTGCCACGCCTGGCCGGGGAAATTCTGGTGGTGTCGCTGGTGCGTGAAGATAAATTGCTGGGCATTCTCATTGGCGGGGACAAGCTCGATGGCCAGCACATCAGCAGCATTGACAGCAAGCTCTGTTCATCGCTGGCGGCGACGATTTCCATGTTCCTCGACAACCTGATGCTTTACGAGGACATGTCCGCGATGTTCATGGGCACGTTGCACGCATTGACTGCGTCGATTGATGCCAAGGACCGTTACACCTTTGGTCACTCCGAGCGAGTGGCCTTGTTATCGCGTCAACTGGCGCAGGCAGCAGGACTGGATGCCCACACCGTGGAGCGTGTGTACCTTTCGGCCCTGGTCCATGATGTGGGCAAGATCGGTGTCCCGGAACATGTGCTTTGCAAACCCGGCCAGCTCACGCCCGATGAATTTACGCTTATCAAGCAACACCCGGAAATCGGTGCCCGCATTCTGCAGGACATCCGCCAGATGCAGGACCTGATCCCCGGCGTGCTTTATCACCATGAACGCTGGGACGGGCAGGGAT
>JAAUTM010000055.1 GCA_012031455.1 Phycisphaerales bacterium | reverse complement strand
CGCCCCCGCCTTTGTGCAGCGTCAGGCTATGCGGATCGTGAGCCAGGGTGTCATCTTTTTTACCGGTGCCAAAGCTTGTCACATGCGCGACGCCACGATCCACCACGCCGCCTTGCAAGGCTGGTTGATGGGCATGGACGTGAGCAGTGTCATAACCCTTACGACTGTTGCGGATGAAGAATTCGCCCAAGTGGGCAAATTGGCTGCCGTCGGCCTTGGTAAACGCATCGGTCATCGCCGGCTGGGTGCCCAGTGAACTTGTGAGCGTCAGCCAGAACGCGACCAACCCCACACTGATACCGATGAGTGCCCGGGGCAAGACCTGCATTTCCTTTTTCGCAGGCACACTGGGAAGCAAACTCAGCACCAATAAAAACAGGATGAGCGACACGATTTCGATACTGATCTGCGTGAGTGCCAGGTCCGGGGCCTGGTAAAGGTAATACACCGCCACCACGGAAAATCCGCATGCACCCAACACCAGCACTCGCGTCGGACGATCACCCACCAGCGGCATGAGCAAAGCTGTGATACAGACAAAGGTCGTCCATATCAGGGCCGGGACCATGTTCGACCAATTACTCAATTCAACCCACTGGGCGCTGATGGCCGGGGGTACGATCAGATTGTTGAGGTTGAACCCGATGGACCAGGCAAACAGACCGACCATGAACAGGCTGACCATGGCGATGTACGCAGAGGCATGACCGGTCTGAATCAGCCCGAAAACCTTGCCGCCACCTTTGGTGCACAGGTTGTAAAACCCGGGATAAATGCCATCGTGCGGGTCGGCCCAACCATGAAAGCTAATCTTGCGCAAACCGAGGATGATGCCCAAAACTATCGCTGCCAGGCTCATGTAAAGCGGTACGCCCGGATGCAGGAACGCATCCCAGGTCATGGGGAATTTTTCCAGCGAAGTGAACTTGTAGTTCAGACTTTCAGGGCGTTCGAGGATGCCAAACACCTTGGTGTGCAACCCCGGCACGATCCCGCCGGTGTACTGGAAGAGCACCAGGGCCAGGCCCGGCAGCCAGAGCATCCATGACCATAAACCGGTTTCGTGCTCATGTTCGCCCCCGGCATGTGATCCAGCGTGAATCGCATGGGTGTGCACTGCCCCCGTGGCTAGCATGAGCGTGAACCACGGACTGGGGCCCGTGACCCGGCACGTGCGCTGCGTGACCTTGCTGAGCACGCTGATTTTCATCGATCTCACTGTGATGCGGGTCGGGTTCATCGTGGCCCTGAATCTCATGGTGCGGTTTGGTCAGCACCAGCACGCGCAAAAGCTTGATGAAAATACCAACGTTGAACATACCCGTGGCCACGCCTGCGGCAATCAGCGCCCAAAAAGCCGGGTGATGCGTGGCTTCGTAAGCATGCCAGATTTGATAGAAAAAAAGTTCCTTGGCGGTGAAACTCAGGGTCATCGGCCCGGCAGCCATGGCATAAGCCGCGAGTAGCAGGATCACCGACATCAACCTGAACTGACCACCCTTGTGAAAAAGTCCGCGCAGCTCCGCCAGTTCACGGGTGAGCGCTACGTGCCCGATTGCCCCGGCCAGTATGAACAATGGTGCTTTGTAAAGGGCGTGATTCAAAATCTGCGTCACATCCCAAAGCAGATTCGGCTCATGCTCAAACTCGATGGCCGATAAGCCATACATCGTCATCAGCAAACCAAGCTGGCTCACCGTGGTATATGCGAAAATCTGCTTGAGGTCCGTCTTGCGGAATGCGACAAACGCCCCGTACACCATGGTCAGACCACCCAGCGGAATAATGAGGTATGGCCACAACGGCAGCACATCGGCCAGCATCGGCCAGAGCCTGCCGGTGAGATACACCCCTGCCTTCACCATCGTTGCCGAGTGCAGGTAGGCCGACACCGGTGTTGGTGCAGCCATCGCTCCGGGTAGCCAGAAATGCCACGGCCATTGGGCGCTCTTGGTCGCTGCTCCCAAAAAGATCAGCACAAAACTCGTGATGGTAAGCGTGTCTGCGGTGAGCCTGCCCGCTTCATGCAACTGCATCAATGCGGAAAATGACCAGGCATCGGTATGCAAACCCAGCAGGATCAGTCCGCCCATGAGCCCCAGGCCGCCCAGCCCCGTGGTGATGAACGCCTGCATCGCTTTTTTTACTGCCACTGAATCATCGCGTTCCCAGCCGATCAGCAAAAACGAACTGATCGAAGTCATTTCCCAGAACAGCAGCATGAGCATGAAATTGTCGGACAGTGCCACGCCCAGCATGGCGGTCATGAACAGCATCAGACAGGGATAAAAGCGATATAGACTGTCGTGATCCTTGCCGAAGTAGCCACGGGCATAGAGCGTGATGCCCACCCCCACCCCTGCCACCAGCAGTGCAAAAACAGGCCCAGTCGGTCCGGTTGCAATGCAATGTTCAGTTGCACCGTCGGCATCCAGTTCTGCATCAGTGCCCCGGCCTGTTGCCAATTCCGCTGGACTCAACCCCGTACTGGCCCATGTGCATCGACCAGCAGGTCACTGCTGTCACCGGCCGGCCAGGGAAATAAGTACTCGGGCAACAGCAATCGTCTGGGTAGCAACAACCCAACCACCCCGGAGAGCAGGGGTGCGAAAATCGCGAGCAATAAAAATGGGAGTGCTTGCATCAGGGCAAATCACCTTGAACCGCAGTATGCGAGGGTCAGCCAACACCTGCACAGAAGCAGGCCCGTAAACACCCCGTAATCTGCGTTCCTACTATTTCGTCATTTCGGCATTAAAAACTTGCGGAGAATATGAAAGTGCCACTAAACCAACATGAGATGTTCGATTTCACCCATCGAGAACGTCCGCTTTTCACCTTCGCGCTCCAGTACCAGCGAACCGTCACTGTGCAACCCGGCCAGCTTCGCCTCGACCCGTCGATGCTCCACCTGCAAGGCCACATTCTGCCCCAGCCAAGCCAGATTGCTTTGAATTTCCAGCCGACGTGCTTCGGTAAGCCCGTGGTTTTCCAGCTCCGTCATGTATTCGGTGATGCACTGCGTCACACCCCGGATGAGGATCGCCAAGTCGAATGACAACCCGGTGGCAGCCTTCAAACTCGTGGCCTTGAAACGCAGGTCATCCCCCAGCACTGATGGGTCCAAGTCTGCATTGATGCCCACTCCGATAAACAAGGATCCGCCCGGTAACGAACCAGCCTCTGACCCCGATAACTCCCGCTCACACAAAATCCCCGCCAGCTTGGCGCCGTTCAATAACACATCATTGGGCCATTTGATGCGCAGCTCAGGCTGACTGGGAACCTGATCCTTTTGCAAAAAGCATCCAGAATGCTGTTGCGTACCACCTGCAAGACCGCCAGTCCGACCACCAGCGGCGTCGCCTCGTAAGCTGATGCCTCACGCCGACACGGCCATACCAGCGTGAACCACGCACCGCCCGCAGGCGAAGCCCACTCTCGACCCTCCCGGCCACGTCCCTGTGACTGCGTCCGAGCCGCCACCAGCAACACCTCGCCCGGATGCTCCCCTGCCAATACGCGCGCCTGTGAACTGGTCGAGTCCACCTTGTCGAAAAAGAAAGTGCGCATCGGCTGGCTCCGTGAAAGGGTTATTCAGTTACTCGGTAGCTCGCAGGTTGAAGTCCGCTACTTGTTTAGCGACGCACCGCAGGTGCGACGAGTCATGCTGGCTTTATGTTTAGCGACGCACCGCAGGTGCGACGAATCATGCTGGCTTTCTGTTTAGCGACGCACCGCAGGTGCGAAGCCTTCCGACGCGACAAGTTGCAGCGCTAACCGCACTCGATCATGAGCAACCCTCACTTGCGCTTCGGGCTGGCCCATGACGATTTATTCAAACTCAACCAGCACTTCGCCAGCCTTGACGGCCTGACCGATGCTGGCCTTGATCGCTTTCACCGTCCCGGCTGTGGGCGAAGCGATATTGGTTTCCATCTTCATCGCTTCCATGACGATCAGCACCTGGTTTACGCTCACCACATCGCCGGGCTTGACCTTGATCTGCACCACGGTGCCAGCGATCGGGGCCTTGACGGACTTATCACCTGAGCCAGCCGCAGGTGCCGCCGGGCTGCTTTGGAGGCTGCTGCAGGCCGGGGTGGCGGGGCCACTGCCGGAGCGGGTGCGGGTGCCGCTGCTACTGGCGCAGGGGCTGCCATCGGAGCCGCCGTTGTCGCCGTGGCATCAATGACATCCACATCCACATCGTAAACCATGCCCTGTACCGTGATCCGAAGTTTCATCGTGTTGGTTCCTTGTAACGGATTAATACCTGGTTTGTTTGATTGCGCTGTTTTGCGTATTCCAAGTCAACTTCACCATCGTGGCTGGGGGCTGGTTGCTGGGACAACTAAACTGGCACAAAGCCCATACCCATTTCCCATCACCAGCTGCTTCTTCAACCTCTTCGAATGTTGTGTGATGAATGTACCACCACCCGGCCCATTTCCGCCCATGCCGATGGAGCCGTGATCGCCTTGCGGGTGGTGATGCGTTTGACCACCACTTGTTTGCCAGCTCCACCCAATGCAGCCGTAGCCGCTGCCGCAATCACCGCGATAAGCTGAGGAGGCATCCCGCCTGTTCCCGCTGGCTGCGCAGGCACCCCAGCACTCGTTGCAGCCGATGTCACTGGGGTATGTGGCTGCTCATATGTTGTATCCTGCTCCCCAGCTTGGCGATGCTCCAAACCTGCAATCTGTTCCGTCAGGTTCTGCACCTGCCGGGTCAGTTGCGATAAGAGCTTGAGCACATCCCTGAACGCCAGCACCAGCAATAGCACCACTGCTGCCAGCGTGACGATGATCAACAACTCGATCATCCGTGAGGGTGGCGTGTGCCCAGCTTGTGCGAGTATCCCATATATCATGCGTCAATTCCTTCCTTCATCCGTGACCCGCTTTGCTGGTGGGGCCGCTCGCCAATTCGCTTGACCCACCCTGCATCACTTGACCACTTGGCCACTCGACCACTTCATCGATCACAGCGGAATCAGGCCATGCTTCTTGCTCGGACGCAGTTCCCGCTTGGTGACCAGCGTTTCCAGGGCTCTGCTGCAGTACAGCCTTGTATCAGCCGGTTCGATTACATCATCCACGAATCTGCGTGATCCCGCCACATACGGGTTCATGAACGCATCGCGGTATTTCTGAATCATTTCTTCCCGCTTGGCTTTCTTATCCTCTGCACCGTCGATGTCCCGTTTGAAGATGATCTCAGCCGCACCTTCAGGCCCCATCACCGCGATCTCGGCCGTGGGCCAGCAGGCACAGCGATCAGCCCCCAAATCCTTGCAGCACATCGCCAGGTACGCCCCGCCGTAAGCCTTGCGCAGGATCACCGTAATTTTGGGCACCGTGGCTGCTGAGTACACAAAAAGCAGCTTGGCACCATGACGAATGATCCCACCGTATTCCTGTTCCACGCCGGGCATGAAACCGGGCACATCCACCAGGTTGATCAGCGGAATGTTGAACGCATTGCAGAAGCGGATGAATCGCGAGGCCTTGTCCGACGAATCAATATCCAGTACGCCTGCCTTGTGGGCCGGGTTGTTGGCAACGATACCTATCGAACGCCCGCGCAGCCGGCCAAAACCGACAATAATATTTTGGGCGAACGTGGCCTGCGCTTCCAGAAAATCCCGGTGATCCACCAGCCGGTAAATCACCTCGTGCATGTCGTAACCCGCCCTGGCGTTCTCAGGCAGAATGTCATTGAAGCCGGGGTCCGCTTCCATCTCCTCATCAAACTCCACCCTCGGCGGATCTTCCATGTTGTTCGAAGGAACAAACGAAAGCAGCTTCTGACACAACCGCACGGCATCCTTATCATCCTGCGCGATGAAATGCACCACGCCTGAATAACCCATCTGTGCATCCGGCCCGCCCAACTGCTCAGCCGTGACATCCTCACCCGTCACCTGCTTGATGACCGAAGGCCCGGTGATGAACATCTGTGCCTGCCGGGTCTGAATGATGAAGTCCATCAGTGCTGGCGAATAAGCAGCACCACCGCACAGGGTCCGCAAATCATGGATATCTGTGGCACCGCACCCGATAGCAACGTGTTGTGATAAAAAATCCGGCCGTAGCCACCCAAGGCATCAATACCTTCCTGAATACGTGCCCCGCCTGAGTCATTGATAATCACCAGCGGTGTGCCGGTTTTGAGCGCGTTCTTGGCCATTTCCACGATCTTGTCGGCATGCACTTCACCCACCGCACCGCCGGACACGGTGAAATCCTGGGCTGCGACATGCACATGCCTGCCATCCACATTACCCACACCGGTGATCACACCCATCAGCAGGCAGGTCCTTCCCGTCATGTCGAAGTTGGTGCAGTGGTGCTGGGCAAAGGCATACATTTCCTGAAACGTACCCTGATCCAGCAGCATGTCAATGCGATCGCGGGCAGTGAGCTTGCCACCCTTGCGCTGTTTATCGAGGCGGTCCTTGCCGCCACCGAGCTTGACTTTTTCACGCTTGGCGCGAAGCTCATCGATGCGCTGCGTCATGGTGCGAGGACTATTGGGAGCAGGTGATTCAGCCATGGGTTTCTCCGTAACTGTATTTTTTTTGACGCCGAGCCGTCATGGTTTTAGAAGGATAATGGATAAAGGATCATGGATAATGTTCAAACCAATCGATTCAATCGTCACCGTGACTGCCTGAACATCATCCTTTATCCATCATCCATTATCCATCATTGTCCTTGACACCCGAAGTCACCTTGTTCGACCTTAATGTTTGGGTTCGCAAAGTTCGGTCAGCACACCCTGTGAGGCCTTGGGGTGCAAAAAGGCAATCTGGGTGTGATGCGCACCGGGCTGGGGCTTTTCATGAATCAATGCCACGCCTGATGCCTTGAGGTCATCGAGTCGTTTTTGAATATTGTCCACGGTGTAGGCCACATGATGCAGCCCGCCGCGTCCACCGTTTTTTTCCATGAACTGGGCGATGGGCGAATCCGGGGCCGTGGGTTCCAACAGCTCCAGCCGAACCCCCGCCAGTGAAAAAAATCCGACCTTGACTTTCTGTGTGGGTACTTCCTCGATGCCTTCGAAGGTCGCGCCCAGGGTTTTCTCGTAAAACGCCTTCTGCTCGGCAATGCTTTTGACCGCAATGCCGATGTGATTGATCGCTTTGGCTTCTATCATGATGACGCTCCATCTTTATGAAACACACACACATCTGAGGTATGTGGTTTTCGTGATTTCCGCCCCCTCTCCCTCCGGGAGAGGGTTGGGGTGAGGGCGTCTGCGGTGATAATCTATCGAAAGGCGCTGTATTTCAATCAGCGCCCTCACCCGGCCTCGCGGACTCGTCCACCCTCTCCCGGTGGGAGAGGGGGCGCAAGACGCTACACTCGAGCTGAAACCGTTCTAATGCACTGATCGTGTTCATGCTTTCATGGTGAGGTAACGAATCACACTCACCGCAGCCACCGCAGCCGTCTCGATCCGCAAAACATTCGGCCCGAT
>JAAUTM010000054.1 GCA_012031455.1 Phycisphaerales bacterium | reverse complement strand
GTGAGCATGGTCATGTCAAAAATGGCGGCTGGGAACTGCGTAGCGGGTCCCGGCCTCCTGATAATGCATGTCGGATCAGGAGACCAGCTTGCCTTGGATTCAGGTTGGGGGTAACTTGTAGCATTGTGAACCAAGGTGCTGCGCCCCAGGCACTGCGGTAACCCAAATAAACACCTGGCAGGGGGCAGTCCAACGCCGATCTTGCCCGCGGATCACGTCTGGATGGTGACAAGGAATGTCGGGACATAGGATCGGTTTCAATGATTAATATTTATGTGGGGAACCTCCCCTACCGCACCAGCGATCAGGACCTCGTAGACCTGTTTGCCCAGCACGGCAAGGTCGAAAAAGCCTCGGTCATCATGGATCGTCAGACCGGACGATCGCGCGGTTTCGGGTTCGTGGAAATGATCAACGATGAGGAAGGCCGGGCGGCTGTGGCTGCTCTCAATGGCTTTGACTTCGAAGGCCGAAAGCTCACCATTAACGAAGCCAAGCCTCGTGAACAAGGTGGTGGCGGCGGCGGTGGCGGAGGTCGTGGGGGCTACGGTGGCGGGGGACGCTCAGGTGGCGGCTATAGCAGCGGTGGCGCAGGCGGTGGACGGGGCTACACAGCAGGGGGCGGGTACCGCAACCGCAACCGTGAATCCTCGATGGAAGGGTAATCCACCCCAATTCATCCGGCCCTGAAAAGGTTCGGCGTGATTCACTCTCATCAATGAAATAGAACACGAAGCCCACACCAAATCGGTGTGGGTTTTTTTATTACAACATCAAACTATGCACAACCTTCACGCCCCCAGCCATTGCAGCAGCAGACGCACCCCAAAACCGGTGGGGCCGGGGGGGTACAGGTTGCCAGCCCGGGGCGAAGTCGGACACTCCAGCAATGTCCAGGTGTGCCCAACCCTCAACGGGCGGGTTGCTGATGGCATCACCGCTGCCATCGGCACTGACAAAGTGGGAAATAAACGCAGCCCCGGTGCAGGGTGAACCTTCTCGCCCCGCTGAATTGACGATGTCGCCATGCGTGCCCTTGATCTGCTGTCGGTACTCTTCCCACAACGGCAAGGGCCAAACTCGTTCACCGGTTTCCAGCCCGGCCTTTTGCAGCGAATCACGCAACGTGTCATGCGTGGTGAACACACCAGCCGTATGAGTCCCCAATCCCACCACCACCCCGCCGGTGAGCGTTGCCAGATCCACCACGGATTTGGGCTGATAGGTTTTGCAGCCCCAGGCCAGGGCATCAGCGAGAACCAGCCGACCTTCTGCATCGGTGTTGGTCACTTCAATGGTGACCCCGTTGCAGGCTTTGAGGATATCCGCGGGCCGGTAAGCTGTGGGGCCGACCATATTTTCAGCACAGGGGATCAAGCCCACCACATGCCCGGGGTAATTCATGGCCGCCAGGGCGTGCATCACACCGATGACCACCATGCCGCCACATTTGTCATATTTCATGGGAGGCATGCTCTCAGCTGGTTTGAGCGAGTATCCGCCGGTGTCGAAAGTCACAGCCTTGCCCACCAGCAGCACGGGCTGAGTTGCTTTTTTCACCCCAGTTTTTTTGCTCGCCGTCCCCTTGTGTTCCATGACGATCAAGCAAGGTGGCGTGGAGCCAGCCCCGCCCACTGCCAGCAGCGCATTCATGCCCAATTTGCGGAGCTGATTGGTATCCAGCACCTTGCAGGACAATCCCACTTTGCGGGAGGTGATTTGTACCTGCTCCGCCATGTACCGTGGGTTGGCAACATTCGGGGGCGTGGCTGCAAGGGTTCGTGACAAGTCCACCCAGGGGGTGATGGCCAGGGCTTTTGACATGCCGTTTGCCAATGATTGATCAACATCCACCGTGAGCGTGGCAACACCCTTGGCAGCATTGCTGCTGGCAGTGCCATGTTTGTTACCCTGTTTGGCGGCAGTCCCTTTGAATTGTTTGAATTCAAAGCGACCCAGCCCAAGCCCATCGCCCAGCAGCCTGCCGACCTGAGCCGGAGACATCGAACCGGGCAACGTAGGTAGCAGCGATTGAGGTAGCCGAATGGCCAATGAGGTGATGCCTGCCCCCATGGCTGCCTGTGCCAGTTTGGCCCCGGCCAGTAGCCACGCCCCGGCATCGAGCTTGGCAACCTCACCCAGACCCACCACCCACACCCGGTCCACCCCGCTGGCAGGGTACAACGTGGTAATCGTGCCACGATCACCGGTGAACTCTTTCCGGGCCAGCAAGCTGGTAAGCGCACCGCCAAGTTTGTGATCGATGGGCAAAAGGTCAGTCGGCAGCTGACGGGTACCACCAGGCAATAGCACCGCCATCGCCTGAGGGTTATTCACGGTTGCGCAACGCAGGGTCATGGGCATGTCAGGGTTCCTTCATAAGTCGAAAAAATACGATTTTCAATCACTTTGGGGATCAGGCTGTTACCGGGGGCCAAGGGCCGGGAGGCCGGGGGGCCGGGGGTTTCATCTACATCATGGGCGTATGCCACGGATTTTCAAGGACATTCTGATTCATCGGCAGGAAAAAAAGACCAAGCCCGTCATTCTGAGTGTAGTTGCCATTCCAGGGCTTGAGCCTATTCTTTATCGTTCATTCGTGAAGTACACCATGAGGGAAGGGTTATTCAACATGTCCAACAGCAGTCATTCCTGGCGATTCTTCCGGGCAGGTGGTTTTGATCAGGTTCGCCTCCATTGCGGGGCTGATCTTGCCAACCTCGACCAGCTTGATCAGAAACTATGGGTCGCCCTGGCTTGTTCGACTTCGGGGCTGGAGTTTGATCGGCGAACGCTGGACCTGATCGACACCGATAAAGATGGCCGAATCCGTGCCCCGGAAATCATCGCCGCTGCCAAGTGGGCGTGCAGCCTGCTCAAAAACCCCGATGACTTGCTCAAGTCATCCCCGACGCTCCCGCTCTCAGCCATCAATGATGCCACCCCGCTGGGTAAACAGATGCTGGCCTCAGCCAGACAGGTGCTGTCCAATCTGGGCAAAAGCGATACTTCGCAGATCAGTGTCAGCGACACCACGGATACCGTGGCCCTTTTTGCCCTGACCCGCTTCAATGGCGATGGCATCATCACCGCTGATGTCACCGATGACCCGGCTCTCAAAGCCCTCATGAACGACCTGCTCACCTGTCTGCCCGCCTTGACCGATCGCAGCGGGAAACCCGGCATCAACACCGCCACCGTCGATCAGTTTTACGCCCAGCTACAGGCCTTTGCCGACTGGTATAGTCAGGGTGAAAAGATGCAGCCACGATCATGCCTCTGGGTGATGCGACCGCACCTGCATTGGCAGCCTTGAATGCAGTTAAATCCAAAATCGAAGATTACTTCACCCGTTGCCATCTGGCCGCATTCGACCCCCGTGCTGCCAGCAGCGTCAACCGTCACGAAGCCGACTACACCAGTTTGCTGAGCAAGAACCTTTCCGCCAATGGCTGTGAGCTTACTGATTTCCCGCTTGCCATGGCCGCACCCGGCAAGGCTCTGCCTTTATCTCAGGGCATCAACCCGGCATGGGCCGATGCCATGGCGAGCTTCGTAGCCAAGGCCGTGACACCCTTGCTTGGCAACCTTGACCAGCTCACGGAAAGCGACTGGCTGGCGTTATGCGGCAAGTTGTCGGCTTACAGTACCTGGTCGGCTGGCAAGTCCGGAGCTTTGGTAGAGAAACTGGGCATCGCCCGGATTCGTGAGTTACTGGCTGGTGATGGCAAAGCAAAACTCGCTGAACTGATTGCGCAGGATGCTGCTCTGGAACCTGATTTTGCGGTGATTTCAGCCGTGGATCAGCTCACCCGTTACCACCGGGACTTGTACAAATTGCTGGTGAACTTTGTGAACTTCCAGGATTTTTATGGCCGCAAGGATAAAGCCGTGTTCCAGGTCGGGCGCTTGTATCTGGATCAGCGAAGTTGCGACCTGTGTGTCAAGGTGGAGGATGCCGCCCGCCACGCGACGATGGCCCCATTGTCACAGGCGTATCTGGTGTACTGCGATGTCGTCCGCAAGGCCACCGGCGAAAAGATGAGCATTGCTGCCGCCATGACCAACGGCGACTGCGACAATCTCATGGTCGGACGCAACGGTATCTTCTACGACCGGCAAGGTCATGACTGGGATGCCACCATCACCAAAATCATTGACAACCCCATCAGCATCCGTCAGGCATTCTGGGCACCGTACAAACGACTGATCCGCTGGATTCAGGAACAGGTCGCCAAACGTGCTGCAGCCGCCGATGCCGCCCGGCAAACGCAATTGCAGACCGGTGTGACCACTACCGCTGATGCCGCTGCCGCAGGCAAGGCTCCCGCTCCTGCTTCGCCGCCACCCGGGCAAAAAATGGATGTGGGTATCATCGCCGCCTTCAGTCTGGCATTTGGTTTTGTCGCCACTGCTTTTGCCGGCATCATGAACTGGCTGGCGGGCACACCCACGTGGATGCTGCCCTTTTATGTGTTGTTGTTGCTGCTTCTCATCTCCGGGCCATCGATGGTCATTGCCTGGCTGAAACTGCGCCAGCGCAACCTCGGGCCGATCCTCGATGCCAACGGCTGGGCGGTCAACAGCAAAGCGAAAATCAACATTCCCTTCGGCAAGTCCCTCACCGCCATCGCCACGTTGCCCCCCCATTCACAGCGTGAATTGGTGGACCCCTTTGCGGAAAAGAAAACCGCGCGCGTCTGGGCCATCGGTATCGCCGTGCTGCTCGTGCTGCTCACAAGTTTGTGGTACTTCGGCGTGATTGAAAAAGCCTTGCCCGGCCTGCTCCCCAAATCCGGCTATCTGATCCGTCAGGAACAGCGCGATGCAGAGAAAGCTGCACTGACAACGGTGAAAACAGAATTGCCAGGTACGCAACCTGCAAATCGTGAAGAAGCCCACTCAAGTACTGCCCCCGCAGCCGCCCCACCGCCCGCATTGCCATGATTGTAAAAACCATCGCTCCCTGATGGTTGCGGCTGGTTTTGAGTTACCGCCTGCGCCTAATTTGATATTCATTCACCACTGATGTTTCACTACGCCTGCTGCATCACCGAACGATACCAGTCCACGGTGACTTTCAGCCCTTCGACAAAATCGACCACCGGCACGTAACCCAGCACACTCCGTGCCCGTGCCAGGTCCGCCAGTGAATGTTTCACATCCCCCGCCCGATCGGGCAGGTATTGCGGCTTCATTCGGGACGACCGGCCAACTCAGCCATGGTCGTCGCCAGCTGATTGACCGTGATGCGTTTGCCCACCGCCACGTTGCACACCTGTCCCTGAATCGGCTTGCTCGAGCGTGCCGCCAGCAGGTTGGCATGAACCGCATTGTCCACGTAGGTGAAATCGCGCGATTGCGAACCATCGCCGTAAATCGCAAACGGCCCGTTCTGGAACATGGCTTTGGCAAAGGCAGCGATCACGGCCGCATACGCAGAGTTGGCGTTCTGCCTCGGACCATAAATGTTGAAGTAACGCAGGCACGCCGTGTCCAGCCCATACGAAAAGGCGATAGGCGGACATCAAAGCTTCGTCCGCAACTTTGTTGGCGGCATAGGGGCTGCGCGGCGAGGGGGGCATGGTCTCCACCTTGGGCAGCGTCGGAGTGTCACCATAGGCACTGGAACTGGCGGCAAACATCACCCGTTGCACCTTGGCTGCCCGCGCTGCTTCCAGCACATTGAGCGTCCCGTTGACGTTGACATCCTGATACCGACGTGGCTGCTCCACACTGCGAGGCACCGAGCCCAGAGCCGCCTGATGAAAGACAAATCGGCAATCCTTCATCACCTTGGCAAGCACCGCCTCATCGAGAATGGATGCTTCAACACAAGTCAGTCGGCCTGAGGCATCGCACTGGGTTTCCAAGGGCTTGACGTTGTCCCACTCCCCGCCTGACAAGTCATCGAGTACCGTGACCTTGGCCCCCAGCAGCAGCAGGGCTTCGGTGATGTGCGAGCCGATGAAACCCGCCCCCCCCGTGATCAGGCAGGGGCAGTCTTTGAAGAAATCGCCATGATGTTTCCGCCAGTCAGTCAATGACATTGAAGCATTCCAGGGGTTTAAGGTATCCGTGAGTTTATCGGCAAGGCAGGTCGGGGCAATCCAGCAGTGCGCTTTTTCTTTGGATTTATCGCGCCCTTACCCACTGATTCCAATTCAATCCGATGGCATCCCGATAGGGCTCAAGTTCCATTAAAAATCGCTTGCCATCAGCAGCATACCCTGCGGTGGGCTTGATCTTCGCCCCCTTCATCCCCAGCCGCAATGCAAACCATTGGTTGAACCGGTGCATGAGCAGTTCACGGGCGTACTTGGCGATCATGCTCGCAACCGCAACCGGCAGATGGATGCTGTCGCCCTCGACTTCAAAAATCACCGTCATGCTTCGCCGCCCCTGCGTGATCCGGTACGACTCACCGTGTCGCCTTCCTCAAGGATCGACAAATGTGCCTGCGGGAAACAAAGTGAAAGCGGCTCGCGGTAGTGACTGCGTCCTGATTGCCGATCCACTGTCACCAAAGGCTGATCCTCTCCGAAACGTTCCCATATTTCCATCAAATGCCTGGCAACGAACGTGAAGCTCAGCGAAGCCTTGCTCCGTGTGGCAGCCACCATGGTGTTGAATCGATCCTCCGGCACCACCGCCAGTCCCATATCCACCAGTTCCACTCCCTGCGCGGAAATTTCACGAGCCAGCACATTGCGGGCAATCGCCAGCAGCCCGGCATCACAAATCACCGGCAGGCTCTCCCAGGGTCGTGCAGGTTCCGCGTGATACCAGGGAAGTACACTTTCAAACACCAGCCCAGCTCCAAACGCCTGCAACCAATCTTCCAAGGATGCGCATGTTTGGCCCCGCAGTGAACCCAGCACCAGCACCCCTTCTTCCAAATGGCGCAGGCCTGTGAAACCTTCACCGTGAGTGTGTAACTTTTTGGAATCGTTGATCGGCAGCCGGCCTTTGCGCTGTGCAGCGGCAGGCGACTGGCAAACGCCTTTGCTTAATCGTTCCCACAAATTGATGGGCTGATCGGAAGGTGCATCCCGGATGACAAACACACACCGCCCCAGGGTCAGTGGCCCCAGCAGCGGGCCGTAGCCAGCTTCATCGATCCCGCCATAGACAAGCATCCGGGCACTATACCTCAACCCCCATTCACGGCTTGCCCTTGGTGGGCTTGGCAGGTTTTTCCACGATCTCGTAAATGAAATAAAAATTGGTTCGTAAATCCACCTTTGGCGGAGGTGCATCCTGCCTGCGAGGTGGACGCGGAGGCCAGCCACCGGCACGGTTGGGCGTGATAGGGTTGGGCCAGGTGTTCTGAAATGTTGCCATTGCCTTGCCCCCATTGGCTACCACCAGCGGCACGTTGCCCGGCACCATCCGTCGCAAATCCCCCTGCGAGCGCTGTGGCAATATCACAAACACCCGTTTGCCCCCCTGCAATGCCGACTGCATCCAAAGCACCCGCTGCTCATCCAGTATCACTTGCTGTTCCCGATCAAATTTGCTGCGTGCATCCCGCTCCTCCCGTGACAAACTGGCCTGATCGACATTCGGATCCGGCAGGCTCAC
>JAAUTM010000053.1 GCA_012031455.1 Phycisphaerales bacterium | reverse complement strand
CAAGCAGCCGATTGCATTGAATTTGTTTGTGGGGGTCAAGGCTCAGCGGAGTGTATTTATCGCGGAGCCGATGGCGGTGCATGGCGGGCAACTGAGGCTGTTGGCCCTGACGCAGCGGCGTTACTTTCGGATATTGACCGTCACCGCCAATTTTTGCCCCGGCTGGGTAATGGAGTGTTTTACCCCTTCGGCTCAACCTGGGTGCATGACTGGAAACAAGTGGATTGCAGTAAGTCACGCATGCTTTCGTTGATCGCCTCGGAGCGTCGGATACTGCGAGGCCATCGGCTGCGGCATGAGGTGGCAGCGTGGATGCAAGCACAACCGATCGATGCGGACATCATGGGCAGGGGGTACAAACCTTTTAAAAAAAAAATCAGATGGGCTGGCCCCGTATCGCTATTCCGTGGTGATCGAGAATGTGCGCGAGCCGGATTACTTCAGTGAGAAACTCATTGATGCCATGCTTTGCGATACTGTGCCGATTTATTGGGGCTGCACCAACATCGGGGAGTATTTTGACACGGCGGGAATGATGATTTGTACAAGCATGGATGAGATCCAGCAGGCAGTTCAGTCGGTCAGCGTGAAGGATTATCAGGCACGGTTGGCAGTCATCGAGGCTAATCGAAGGCGGGCAGCGGAGTACGCCCCTTTTGAGGAAAATGCAGCGGTGCTGTTGCTGGCCGAGGTCCTGCGCAGTAGAGGATTGGCGGGCAAGTCAACCTAGCCGAGGAGCTTGATCCTCGTTAACATCGCCAACTTATGCAGGGATCAGCGGGGTCCCTCAAGCAGACAAGCACGGAGGTTTCACTTTTGAATATTGTGCGATTTTTAGGCATGCGAGGCAGGACGCTACGCGGCAAGACCGTGGTGCATGTGGGGGCGCATCTGGGTCAGGAGGCAACCCGTTATCAAAACTGGGGGGGCTGCACGGGTGGTGTGGGTGGAGGCGGAGCCCAATATTTTCAAACGGCTCCAGCAGAACATCGAAGCAGTGAAAAAGCAGCCCATGGGATTTGTGCAGCGATTGCTGAGATTTCCCAAAACGGAGCATGTTCTGATCCAGTCGCTGGTGGGTGAAGCCGATGGCGGGCACAAGGAATTTCACCTTTACGACAATGATGGGGCCTCCAACTCGGTGTTTCAGCTCAATCGTGAACTGGATCACCGCCATGATCATGTCAAGGAAGTCGGGCAGACATTGCAGTTGCCGGTGCATCGATTGGATACACTCCTGGAACAATCCGGGGTGGCGCCAGACTCGGTGGATGTGCTGGTGATTGATATTCAGGGAGCCGAACTGCTATGCCTAGCAAGGGGGCACCCAAGGTACTGCAAGCCGCGCGGTACATGGAGCTGGAAGTGTCTATCAAGCCTGTGTATGTGGGGGGTGCTTCGCTGGCGGAACTGGAGGCATTGCTGGGGACAATGGGTTTCCGGCGCAGGACGATCGTGCGCAGGAATCACATGAACGCCATTTTTGTCCGTTCTTGATAAGGTGCGGGGGCCTCAGCTTGGGAGCCGGACTCCCGGAGCCAGATACCAATCATCAAACAAGCTGACTTCCGGAAGAACCCGTTGATAGCCATGGGAAGTGAGCAGGGCGAGAATACCATCCCTGCTGGATGTGTAATTGTGTTCAACGGTGATGATGCGGGGGAGATATTGATGAAAATCCAATTTTTGCAGAATATCCAGTTCACTGCCTTCGGTATCAATGGACAGATAATCCAATTCGGACGGTGCGTTGCAGGTCCGAAGCAGATCGTTGAGTGAAATGGTTTCAACTTCATAAACAGTTGCCTGACGCCGATCCTTGGAGCGACCATCGGCATGATTAAAACGTTCGAGCGTGGATAATTCCATGCTCGGAGCTTCCATGAAAGTCAGATGCTGCCCGCTTTCCGACCAGACACAGCGGGTTTCAATCATGGCACCAGGCCGGTTGCGGCGGAGGGCTTCATGCCAGCTACGCGCTGGCTCCGCACAGATCCCTTTCCATGCAAAATGATTTTCCAGCATGAAACTATTGGACATGAAGACACCATCGGTGGAACCGAAATCGCAGAAGAAGCCACCTTGTTTTTCCCGCAGCACGTAGGTCACAAAAGCATCCTGAAAAATCTGTGATCGGGAGATGGCAACCTTGCTCAAGGCGTAGCCGAGAAACTCCCGGATGTGCGGATCGGATTCCCCCGCCACACGCTGACGCAACTTGGCCAGATCTAATACCAGTTTTCGATATTCTCTGATGAACGGACCACAACGGCGTTTGGGTCCGAACTTGTCAAGACAGTTACGTATTGCATCGATTCCCTGCCACGCCATGGTTAAAAACTCCTGTTCGCCGAAACAGCCGGAAGGCATGTTGACCAAATGCGATACTTATCTGCCTGTGCTTGCTCGGTCGGTTACCCGCAAGCCCCATGATACTGACCTGGGCGTGAGGCGGATGCTGTATCCTCACCGCATGCGTAGGGATGACATTGGGTACGTAGAAAATCTTCCAACTGCTCAGTACTCGGATAATCCGGGTCGATACCGAACAGGTGGGCATCGTCAATGATCATGACGTGGCCGGTGGATGAGGTCTGAAAAACGTGTCTCAATTCTTCGAGAACAGGTGAATCGCTGATGCCCTTGGCAGTCCTGCCACCGGAGTAGTGGCCGTCCAGCCAGATCAACGCCGGTTGATTAATCTGACGAAGTACCGCTGGCAGTTCGTTCCGGCTGTCCCCGAGAATAAGTTGTACCTGTGGGGCATTGCGGAAACGTCGCACCGCGGAACGATGGTAATCCGGACTCAGTTCGATGGTGTAAAGGCGGTCGAAATGGGGAAGCATTGCCTGAATCATATCCCCACGGTAGGTACCGGTTTCCACCAGAACCCGCAGTTGATAACGATTGGCATACTCCAGAAGCACTTGCTGTTTACGAAGGTGAGGCGGAGGCAGGGGTTGTCCCTTCTTCTCCCACACCCACAGTTTCCTCTTTTCCCGATAACCGATGTATCCATTACGTACCAGGTGGTATGCGGGAAGGCTTTCCATCATGATTTGAAACCACCGCCGAATTGCCATGTCAACCTTTCTGCCACCAGTGTCCTGTTACCGGTAAAGGGATGCTGGTTTTTTACTTACCCAGCAGGATTGCCTGTATATTACCCAGGTCCATGAAAACAACCATGGCACAACAATCGCCATGACCCGGTGTGTGTTGATCCTGAACGCCGACCTTCAGCCGTCCCGATAGCGTATCTTAATCAAGCGGTGGAGGGGCTACGTTTGAGCAGCTGTGCTTGCGAAAAGTTTCAGCAATCGAGCCTGGGATATGCACCCGGGCGTGGAAGTTGTCCGATACAATGCTGACAAACCCCCAGGGGACACCTGATGCAGATTACAGCCCGGATGAGCAAAACGTACATGTGGCGATTGGCGCTGTTTGCCGGGATTTTCCTGGCCTACGCCAGTTGGTCAGCGTACGACGGCTTTGTGGCGTATCCGAAAATCAACCTCATCGCCAACTATTTTGAAGAGTACAAACTGCAGCACGCCGACTGGCGCGATAGCTGGCCGGTGTACGCCAAGGCCAATGGCTACCCGGCTCTACCCGATCAGGCCAAAGGCGCTTTCAGCATGTACGCCCAGTACGTCCAACTGGGCATCACCCTGCCCATCGGACTGGCGGCACTGTTTGCCTACATCCGTGGATATAAGCGATTTGTCGGTGCAGATGAAAAAGGTCTGGTGACCGATGCGGGTCAGCGGGCGGAATTTGCCGATATCGTCGGCCTGAACAAGGACCGGTGGAAAACCAAAGGCATCGCGGTGGTCAGCTACAAGGCGGATGGCATCGAACGCAAGCTCGTCTTGGATGACTGGAAATACGATCGAGAACCCACCATGCAATTACTGCGACTGGTGGAATCGCACCTGCGTGATGAACAAGTCACCGGTGACATCAAGGAATCCGCCAAGGATGCGGCAGCGGCCCAGACCGCAGAGCAAGTTGAAAGTCAGACCTAATCTGCACCATATTGACTTGCTTGTTGAAAAAAATGTTGCCAGATCAGGGGACGTTCCGGTATGATGAAGTCAACCTTGGGGGGGCAGGGACCATGCCATGCCAACCACATCGGCGGATCCCACCCAGGGTTTGATTTGGCCAGCGCTGTTGTTGCTGGTCATCGTCGCAGGCATATTGCTGCTGATTGCACTGGGTTGGATGTATTTCAAACATCGTCGCATTCATTCCCTGACAGGAATGCAGCAAAGGCTGCAACTGGCAACTATTGAAGTGGACCAAGCCTCATCTGAAAAAGTGCTCGAACAGCTGGCAGGCTTTGAACTCTATCACGCAGCCCACTGGCAACTGCAACAGTTGTACGAGGGAGCCGCCAATGACGGGGGCGAGGGTGCGCTGCGGGTGATTGATCTGCGTGGCGATCCTTTCAGTAAAATGGACAATGCGGAAATCCGTGTCACGGTGGTGATGCTGTCGTTGCCGGAGCTGGACCTGCCCAAGTTTATTGTGGTGCCCAAAAATTTCTGGACGCGAACGTTTGCTACCGGGGCCGCCAACGATATTCAATTCGGCGATGCCTTCTCCCGTCACAACACATTGGTCAGCAGCGACCCCATGCTGGTTCGTCAGCTTTTCAATCTGCCGGTCCGCAATGTTCTGCGTATCAACAAGGACATGACCATTGAAGGTCGGGGCGATACGCTTTTACTTTATCGCTTCCCGCAAACGATGAACGGCTTGTGTATCAGCACCGCGGTGCAATTGGGGTTGGACCTGACTCAGGTATGGGACGCCCGGGCAAAGTCATGCAGTCGCAACTGCGCATCGCTTGATATCTGCCCATCCTGCGGCGACATCCATCCAGCTGTGTCGTTCATCATCTAGCGATGGCACAAACTCACAACTGTTTGAGCAGATTGATCATTTCAATGGCTGCGAGCATGGCCTTGGCGCCGTGGTTGCCTTGCTTGGTCCCCGCTCGTTCGATGGCCTGTTCAAGGTTGTCAGCGGTGATGATGCCGAAGATGGTGGGTACGCCGGTCTGCAGGCCGATTTCACCAATGCCCTTGGTCGCATTCTGCACCACGTAGTCGTAGTGATCGGTGGCCCCACGAATCACACAACCCAGACACACCACCGCCTGATACTTGCCACTATGGGCAAGTTTGCTGGCCACGGTAGGGATTTCGTAGCTGCCGGGAACATAGCGATGGTCAGGGCCTTCGGCCTTACCCCCCATGTCGCACAAAAGCATCGGTGGCACCTTCCACAAGTTTGCCCGTGAGAAAATCATTGAAACGGGCGACGACGATCGCCACCTTCGCATCACGAACGATCAGATCACCTTCAAGTCGCTGGGTCATGGCTGGTCTCCTCTGTTCTGGGATTGCACAGTGTAGCCGGTGAGACAGGTAATTCGCAAAATCACCCTTCACGACTCCATCCAGCCTACGATGAAAAACGGTGAACATCCGCTTACCAAGGAGACACGCCATGTTAAATCGTCGCTGGATGGTGCTGATGGGTTTGCTCATGCTGACCGGAGCCACACTCGTGCATGCTCAGGTGGAAACGCGGGTGCTGGAATACCAGCTCAATGGCCAAACCTACCAAAGCGTTGCCGCCTGGGATACGGGAATTGCAGGGAAACGCCCCGTGGTGCTGGTGATTCATGAGTGGTGGGGGTTGAACGACTACGCCAAACGCCGCATCAACATGCTGGCCGAGCAAGGTTACCTGGGCCTGGCAGTGGATATGTATGGCCAGGGCCGAACCACCACCGACGCCAAACAGGCAGGTGCATGGGCTACGGCGGTGCGTGCGGATCCGCAGGCAATGAAATTACTCGATGCCGCAACCGAGGCTGTAGCCAAACTGCCCGAGGCGGATGTGACCCAGCGAGCCTGTATTGGTTACTGCTTCGGCGGGTCAGTCACCCTTGCATACGCCCGCAGCGGAGCGGACCTCAAACTGGCGGCTTCTTTCCATGGCAACCTGGCCACGGACAAGCCGGCACAACCCGGTGCGATCAAGGGGCATGTCATGGTGTTGCACGGAGCAGATGATGCGTTTGAACCGTCCACGGCCATCACCGATTTCATTGCCGAAATGCGCCACGCCAAGGCCGACTGGCAACTGGTGCACTATGGCAATGCGGTACATAGCTTCACCAACCCCGGAGCCGGTGCTGCCAATATCCCCGGCGTGGCATACCAGAAACAGGCTGATGAGCGCTCATGGCGATTGCTGCTCGATGGCCTGCGTGAAGTCTTCGGACGGTAAATACTGAGCAGGTCCGGACCTTTTTTGGGATGGACCCGACTGAGAAACAGCACCAGTGGCCGACCCTGCAGTTGAGGGTATTTTGAGCGCAGAAAACCCTTTGGGGGAAGGTTACAAAACTCATCCAATTGCCCCAGCGGGGTCTATACCTGAGATGACGTGGGTCACACGCATGAGCTTTACCAATTTCTTTTAAAACACGGTCTGCATTATATCGGACAATGCCTGCAGGCACTCCAGCGTTGGGGGTGACCGGGTTCACAGGTTGCCAGCAAGCCGGGGATGATGCAAATACGGCAGTATAGTTCTCACAAATGGTCCACCAACTCTCATACGGAGTCTGGCCGGGGTTGCTGGTTGACGCAGCGATCGTTAATCTTGTCCGATTGAACTTCTCGCACCCAACAGGGGTTTGTCCATGAAAGTCATTTGTGATCGCGGAGCATTGGTTGAGGCCTTGAACATGGTGGCCCCGGTCGTACCGGCCAGGACCCCCAAGCCGGTGCTGACCTGTGTCAAGCTCACCACTGGCGACAACACTCTCACCCTCGAAGGCACCGACATGGAGGTTGCCCTGCGCTACACCACCGGTCGGGTGGAAGTGCAGGAACCCGGAACCGTGCTGGTGCCTGCGGACAAGTTCAACTCCATCGTGCGCGATTCGCCCGATGCCACGCTCACGATCCAGGCCGATGATGAAACCACGCACATTCGCGGGCAGGATGCCCATTTCAAAGTGCTGACCTACCCAGTGGCGGATTTCCCCCCGCTGCCGCAGTTTGCCGGCGAGCCGGACTTCACCATCGAAGCCCAGGAACTCACCCGCCTGGTCCAGCAAACGCTCTACGCCACTGCCAAGGAGAACAGCGATACGCCATCAACGGCGTGCTGGTCGAACGTGAAAAAGACAAGCTGGTGGTGGTGGCGACCGATGGTCATCGGCTGGCGGTGGCCCGTGGTGAATGCAAGAGCGCCAAGGGGGACAATCGTTCAGCCATCATCCCCACCCGCGGGCTTAACACGTTGGTGCGTTTGCTGGGAGCAGCGGAGCAGGTGGTGAAGGTGAAAATCGCGGACAATCAGGTGCTCTTTGCCACGGATGTGGCGTTGCTGGTGAGCAATCTGGTGGAAGGGAATTTCCCGCCTTACAAGGATGTGATCCCCAAGGATGGCGACAAGAAGGCCACGGTCTCGACGGAGCTGCTTAACAGTGCGTTTCGCCGGGCAGCACTGCTGACGACCGAGGAATCCAAGGGCGTGAAAATGAGCTTCCGCAAGGAAGGCCTGAC
>JAAUTM010000052.1 GCA_012031455.1 Phycisphaerales bacterium | reverse complement strand
TCGGATATGCTTTATAAGCTCACCCGGGTGGTGCGCCCCTCGGAAATAATCCTTGCGGCTGATGGGACCCAACAACTCAATTACCCGGTCACCCAACCTCAATATGCACGGGCAGGCGAGCGCTTCGCCGACAGCGTTTCCCCCTTATCACCGGGCAATCTCGCCAACGCCTATTACAACCCTGCCAATCCGGTCATGGATCTACCCATCTTCGGCAGCAGCGAGCCGAATTTTGAAAATGTCGGGGGAACGACCAACGGTCTGGTGCGATGGCGACATGGGGCGGATACCGCAGCGAACTCCGGCTTCATTGATGGTCATGCCGAAACCCGAAAAATGGGCTTGATATTGAATCGAAACATGCGTCCCGATTAAGCATGCCTGATGAACGTCCAATGACCCGTTGCCCCTGTTTCGCAGGTGCTTTGATCCTTGAGGAGAGTTGAATACCAAGATGTTGACCCAATCCCATATCTCGTTCATTCAGCAACGCATTGCCAAGATGCTGGTGATGCTCAGTATCTTTTTGTTGCCTGGCACGCTGGAGGCACAAACCAGCATGATCATGGAGGACTTTGAGTCCCCCGATGTGCAGACGCGAATACAAACATTGGATAGCCGGTTTGAGCTGGTGGATCATGCCGGCAGCCGGGCGGTCAAGGTCGAGTCGGGGATCGACAAGCCTTATCCGAACATTCGGGTATCCGCACCTGCGACCTTCTGGGACATCACACGCTTTACCCGCGTCGAGGCAGATGTCACCAACCTTGGTTCGACATCGCTGCGAATGGGCATGCGCTTGGATAATAAAGGGGCGACCGGGCGTAAGAATTCCAACACCGGTGGAAGCACGCTTGCACCGGGCGAGACGGCCACGATCGGGGTGGATATCGACCGTATTTTTGCCACGGAATTGCGGGACAGCCTCAAGGGCATGCAGGCAACCCCCTGGGGTATCCGCGGCGAGTGGGGTGGCGTGATTGATCCCGCCAAGGTGGAACAGATCAACTTCTTCGTCAGCAGTCCGGCTGAACCCTACCATTTCATCATCGATAACATACGCACCACGGGAGTATTTAACCCGGAAACACAGCGTATACCCGAACCCTTTTTCCCATTCATTGATCGCTTTGGACAGTATGTACACAGCCAGTGGCCGGGCAAAGTTACCGACGAAAGCCAATTGCGTGAGGCAGCTCAGCGCGAAGCTCAGGAAGTAATCCAGTCACCCCGACCGGATTCATGGACCCAGTACGGGGGATGGAAGGATGGTCCATTACTCCCGGCAACCGGACACTTTTATCCCATCAAACATGAGGGGAAATGGCATCTGGTGGACCCCGAAGGCAGGCTTTTTTTCTCCATGGGCATGGATGTGGTCAAGGCTGGCAGCAGCACGGTCATCGATCAGGGCCGGGATTCCTGGTTCAAGGATGCTCCCTGGAAATCAGAGAATCCAGCCATGCAGGAGTTCATTGGCACCGCGACCCCCAAACGTGGCGATTACAAAAACCTGAAAGTACAGACCTTTGATTTCTACTCCGCCAACCTGCTGCACAAGTATGGACCGGACTATCGCAATCTCTGGCTGAAGAACACTCCCAAGCGTTTGATGAACTGGGGGTTCAATACCATCGGCTGCTGGTCCGATCCGGAGATTATCAAACAACCCGGCATCCCCTATACCCATTGGATCTTTATCAACAGTGCCAAGCTTCCATGGCAACCGGGAACACGCAACCGAATATCCGACCCCTGGCATGAAATGTTCGAAACTGAAATCCGCAGGCGTGCCGGGAACATGATCAGTACCACTGTGGATGATCCCTGGTGCATCGGTTACTTCCTCGACAACGAATTGTCCTGGGGTGAGGAAACGCATCTTGCCCACGGTCTTCTCAAAGCCCCCAAGGATCAGCCCGCCAAGAAACAATTCATCGACTGGTTGCGTGCCAAATATGACAGCATTGAAACCCTCAATCGCGCCTGGGGCACTGGGCATCCCTCATGGCAGGCCATGCTCGAAGGCAATAGCGAACCCAAGCCTGCTCAGGCCCATGATGATCTTGTGGCTTTCAATGAAGTGATTGTTCGACAATACTTTTCAGTGGTGCGTCGTATTCTCAAGGAACTGGCACCGAACAAGCTTTATCTGGGCTGCCGCTTTGCTGAGCACAACCCGCAGGTCGTGAAAATCGCAGCCGAGTATTGCGATGTGGTTTCGTTCAACATCTATCGTGAAACGCTGCTGGGCTGGCAGCCCTTCCCCGGCTTCGACAAACCGGTGATTGTGGGCGAGTTCCACTTTGGCTCCACCGACCGGGGGGTGTTCGGTAACGGCCTGCGTGGTACCGCCTCCACCGAAGAAAGCGCCCAGATGCTGGTTCGTTATGTCCGCTCCGCAAGGGACAATCCGCTGGTAGTCGGTGCCCACTGGTTCATGTTGCTGGATGAACCGACATCGGGTCGCGCACTGGATGCCGAGAACCACGGAATCGGCTTTCTATCCATTACCGATACGCCTCACGATGCTATGATTCAGGCAACACGTTCCCTGGCTGGCGAAATCTACAAATGACCGATCGTTCAAGTTTGGATATCAATCGTTCACTTTCAAAAGGAGGAAGACCATGTTACGAGAAATGACCCAACGTTCCGCTTTCTGCCTGGCAGTCGCCCTGATCGCCCCGCTGGGGATGGCAAGTACGACCATTCGTGTACAAGATCCGTTTACCGATGGTCAGGTCGGCAATGGCAGCGATCCCACAGATATCACATGGTATGGTCAGGACGGCACCGTTCAACTGACCATCGATAATACCAATCAGATTGATGGTAATACTATGAGTATGGTATCCAGCTCCAATAACAGGATCATGCTGGGTTACTTTCAACCCGTCACTCTGGGTGCGCAAGGTGATCGCATCACACTGAGTTTTGACTTTTCGTTACCCCGCCGGCCCGAATCTCAATTACAGCTTCGCCTTCTTTCTCACAAACTCCAATCAGACCCAGCAATCCGGCGGATTTGCGGGAGTTACCACGGATGATCTGGGCCATGGTGCTTCCATCAACCCCGGCGCTGCTGGCACCGGCGGAAGACATATGAACTGGGACGGAACCATTGTCAACGCCCAGACCTACGCCGTGAACAACCCGGCAGGGAACACCCACACGCTGACACTGGATCTGCTTCGCCGGGCCGACAACGGGCTGGATGCCACGGTCTCGGGCAGCCTGATCAATACCACGGGTAATACCAACACCCTGACCATCGCCACCCCGCAGACTTATACCTTCGATGCAGCGATGTTCCGTCTATCAGGGTCGGGTAACCAGGGACCGGTGTATTTTGACAATATCTTGGTGACTACCAATGTTCCTGAACCGGCAGGTCTGGCGCTGCTGGCCATGGGTTCCCTGCTGCTTGCGGGTCGCAGACGCTGAAACAGCGGGTTCGCCGAGTTGATCTGTCAGAACGAGTCGATTCCATCTTCGTCACAGACGGGGCGTTTGGCGAAGGGCTCGACGATAGGCACGCGGGGTGGTTTTACACTCTTGGGCAAATGCCTCATAAAAACGAGACAGCGAACCAAAGCCGCTGGCGGTGGCCACCTGCAAAATACTTTTATCGGTTGTGGCCAGAAGGCGTTGCGCCTGCCAGAGTCGTTGCCGCGTGAGGTAGGATCCTAGACTCATGCCGGTATGTTCACGAAAAAGAGTCATGGCATAATTAGGATGTAGATTCACTTCAAGGCCGATGCGTTCGATGCGTAAATCCTCCCCGGTAATGCCGGGCAATAAATGCAGCCATGCCGCTGCACCTTCTCAAATTGCCTGGTGGTGGCCATCCCTTGCACCCGTGCAACCCGTGATTGTGTCGGGCCAAGTGTTTCGGGGTTTTGCAGCATCAATCGGCAAAATCGAACTTCGATTTCCTGCGCCAGCAACTGCCGAAGCACCGGTTGGTCAGAAGCGCAATCGCGAGCCATACGCTCCAGAGTTTGTGCATCATGGGATTCCGGTTGGGTATCCACAATGAGCCTGCCGCTGAGCACCAAGGCATGCACCGTTTCGGGGACCGGCCAGTGTAAAAACCAGTTGAGAGGGATCGTCGCCCAGCCCATGTGCGTGTCGGGTTCAACATGCACCAGCTCATGGGGCACAACTGCCCAAAACAGCACCCATCTACCCACAGGGAGTTTCACCATCCTTCCGCCCGTCAGGTAGGTAATACCGCCATGCATAATAAAATTGGCTTCCACTTCACCATGACGATGTGCCCGAGGCATGACCCGGGGCCGTCCGATCCAAAGATCAAAGTCATAGTCCTCGAATGAATCAGTCACTTTTACCATAATCTTAGAATACCGGAATATTGGCCAATTCCAAGGGAAGATTATCCGTGATTACAAGGTTACAGTACACAAACCCATATCAAAGGAGCTGATCATGACCACCGCAGCATCGCCAACGTTTCCATTCATTGATGCCGCCAAGCAGACCTGCATCACCCCCGAGCAGGCACAGTTTTTCCGTGACTATGGCCTGCTTCACATCCGTAATCTGCTTCAAGTCAATGAACTCAACGCCCTGCGGGAGCAGACCCTGCCTCTGGTACAAAAAGCCATGGCGACCAAAGTCGATGACCGGGATTATGTTTACAAAAAACATCGCGACACCGGCAAGGAAGTGCCGTTTCGCATTGAGTACGTGATTGATAAAACCACGTCTGGCAAAGCACTCCTGGGGCATCCGTTCATTCTGCAAAGCATCCAGTTGCTTCAGGGGCGTAACTTTCTGCCCACTTGGGACAGCATGGTGTTCAAGCTCGAGGGTATGGGCGCCGAGATCGCATGGCACCGGGATTCCCAGCCATACCCGGAAAATGCAGCAGATATCGATCATCCCGTTTCGGCAATCAATGTTGACTTTTACCTCGACGGTTCAGACCTATCCAACTGTCTGTGGGGGATTCTGGGTTCCAACCGTTGGAACATCAGGATGCCTTGGAAACCATCGCCCAGCTCAATGGGGGCGACAAGTTTAACACCCAGGGCGCGGTGCCGATCCCGGTCCAACCGGGTGATGTGCTTTTTCACAGCATCCTGGCGCTGCATGGCTCGCCCGCGGCCCAGTCCCAAATGCGCCGGGTAATTTACTATGAGTTTCGACCGATCCCGGTGGAATTGAAATATGGCCCGCACAAGCCTGAATATGTGCCAGTGAAACAGAAATTGTTGCTTGCGGCATTACGCGAACGTGCCAGGGCTCCGTATGCCAAGGGTGAAGAACCGTTCGTCTATCAGCCGGATGCTGGGTATGCTCCGCCTGCGCTGGGAACGGAAGAAAACTGTCCACCTGGCGTTATGCTCATGCGGACTACTGGCAAAGCAATCCTTAACTACCAAATCAACTGACATTATTCAGACACACAAAGTACGGCTCACAAATCCCAGGCATGGCCATGCCTGGGTTTGAGATAACAAAGAGACTTACAATCCCAGCTACAATCGCGTCGCTTATTTTTCAAAGCATTCAAAGGATACATTTGTATGAACACAGCCTCCACCCTGGAAACCAAACCTGATTTTGCCAGAACCATGGAACGTATGGAAGCCTGGTGGCATTGCCAGGTGATCGATCGTGCTGTGGTGCAGATGTACGTCAAGCCCACCAAGCCCTGCACCTGGCCCAAGGGTGAACATGAAACCCTGCGCCAGCGCTGGATGGATGTGGAGTTTCAGGCCCGACTCGCCCTGGCGGAGGCGGTGCGACGCGATTATGTGGCTGACAGTTTCCCCATGTGGATGCCCAACCTCGGTCCGGAGATTCTGGCAACGCTTTACGGCGTGGATCTGGAATTTGGAGATAAAACCTCGTGGTCCAAGCCGATCCTTCACGACGGTTCGCAATGGGCGGAGGTGGTGAAAATCCAGCCCGACTTTCACAACGTTTACTGGCAGACAATCGAGCAGTTGATGGACTGCGGGCTGGAGCTGGGGCGAGGGAAATATCTGGTGGGCGTTCCTGATTTGCATGGCTCGATGGATATTCTTGCAGCCTTGCGCGAGCCGCAGGAATTATGCATTGATCTGCTGGAGTACCCGCAGGATGTGCAGGCTGCTGGCATGCATTTCTCTCAGGGGTTCGTGGAAGCGTTCAACCGATGTGTGCAAAAACTGAAGGCTCATGGCCAACCCATCACCACCTGGTTGCATATTTTGCACGAGGGGCCTTGCTACATCCCCAATTGTGATTTCTGGTGCATGCTTTCACCGCAGGTCGGGCGTGACATGGCTGCCCCGATGACACGGGTGGAAATGCAACCCATGGCACGCAGCATTTATCATCTGGATGGGCCGGATGCTTTGCGTCATCTGGACACGGTGCTCGAACTGCCCGGACTAAACGGCGTGCAGTTTATTTGTGGTGCAGGCAAGGGGCCTGCTGCCAAATGGCTGGATGTGTACAAACGCTGTCTGGCAGCGGGGAAATGTGTGCATATCGATGCCCAGGGACCGGAGGATGCGATGATGGTCCTGCGGGCACTTGGTCCAGAGGGCCTGAAGGTGAACGTAGGCCATGCGTTCCCGGATGTTGCCAGTGCCCAGGCGTTTGTCAAGGATGTGGCCAAGGTGACCAAAGCAGAGATATAAAAAAGGTAGCGTGCCTGATGGGAAGTTCATCCGGACCTTCGCGGACGAAGGTCCGGCGTGGCAGAAGGCGTGATAGAAATTGCCCGCAATTTTCCACTCGAACGGCTGATCCATTCCACGTCATGGTTGATCCATTCCACTCACGGCTGACCCGGCTTGAAAAGTTCCTGCCAGGTTCGGCGGATGCCCGTGAAACCCTGCAAGCTTGACTTGGGGTCATCGAGCGTACCAGTGACCTTGATGGACATCACGCCATCGCGGACCAGATCAATGGTTTCGCCCAGCAGGCCCCAGTTTTCACGGTGAGGGTTGCGGGTGAACATATCCAGCTCCATTTGTAAACCGGGGAGCTGCACAGTTCCGCTCCCGAAGATGCGCAGGTCCGGTGCCTCAAAGCTCAGGTCCTTGAGTTGCACGGTGTCGCCATTGATCACATAACCAGCAGCAGCCCGGTCAAAAGCCCGTGAGCGTGGCCAGTTGATATGCGTCAGTTGCAACATGGTCATGGCCAGCGGGAGTTCGAAGAGCCGGGCTTCACGAATCACCAGCTCCCCACGACCCCGCCGACTACGCACATCCATCCCCCACACCTTCCATGGCAAGGTTGGCAGACACCCGGCCGGTGGGCTTGTTGCCATTGATGGCCGCAGCTTTGCCGTTGCTACCGTTGGTTGCGCTGATATCGCGTCGGGGATTGACCAGTGAGTCCAGCGCTGCACCATCAAGCACCAGTTGAATGCTGTACCCGCCGGGCTTACCGGGAACGATCGTGCCTGAACCCAGCACTTTTCCGCCATAGCAATCGCCGATCAAGTCCTTCAGTTCCCAACGATCCGGGGCTATCGTCGGGGCCTTGGGCGGCAACGTGGTGGGCAATGTTGCTGGCGTTGTTGCTGGCAACGTGGTCGACTGGGTAATCAATGGGGGTTGGCTGGTGCGTGGC
>JAAUTM010000051.1 GCA_012031455.1 Phycisphaerales bacterium | reverse complement strand
GCCAATCAATGGGAACTCTATGTTTTCCTGCTGGCAAAATCCGAGAGTAAAGGCGGAAAACAATCAGGGCCAAAGCAATGTTCGAACGTCTTGGAAGTATCACCTACGCCAACCGTATGGATGGCTGGTTCGATTTCAATGATGACGATACTGTGGATTTCACGAATACCGATTTTTACTCCGTCCCCGGTGTGTTCGCTGCCCCCGGCGTGCCGCTGGCAGCACCTTCACCTTTGCGACTGCTAACTTCAACCCTGACTCAAAATATCTTCGCCCCGGCGACATGGTGCTGGACAATCTCGGCGTGATATACACCATTGCCTCGGTCAACACTGCAGCCAATACCGTCACCGTGCAGGGCAGCTTCAACAACGCTGCCAATGTCCGCGCTCTATGGCTCGCCCAGCCAGCCAGCCCCACCGCCACCAGCCCGTTGATGAAAATTCTGATCCTTCCCAACAGCGGCAATGAATACATCCAGTGAGGTCCGCCATGAAACCCACACCCCGACATTTTGCAGGAAGCGCCCCGGACCCGACCACCATTGCGCACCAAATCAGAGCCGCGAGTGGAAGCGAGCGGTTGCTGCACAGTGGTCAAGTAGCCACGGGAAGTGACCTAGTGGCCAAGTGGCCAAGTGACCAAGTGCGGGAAGAGGGAAGTGGTCAAGTGGCTGCAAGAAGTGGTCCAGTGGCCCAGTGGCCAAGTGCTCAAGTGCAGACCAATGACGCCGAGGGCTTTAGCCCCGGATTCATTGCAGCAAAACAACCAACATTATCCGGCCCTAAAGGGCTCGGCGTCATTTCAACAACTCCTCCACTGGGCCACTTGGCCACTGGGCCACTGGGCCACTTCTGGTTCCGTCGTTCCGGTTTCACGCTCATTGAAATGCTCGTGGCGTTTTCGATCATGGTGGTGATGGTGGTCATCATCGACCGCGTGTTCGTGCAGGCTGGCAACGCCATCCGGGCGGGCATCGGCACCAGTGAAATCACCAACAACTACCGCAGCATCGCCGACCAGATCGACCGCGATGCCCAGGCCATGATCGACCCCTCCTCCGGCGGCATCCTCGTGGTCATTCATCATGTGCTGGGGGATACCAACATCAACGACGGTAATTTGGAAGGTGATGTTAACAACGACGGCATGATCGGCCCCGGCGAAACATCCACCGAAGGTGTTCCCATGTGGCACCCTCAATGGGGCACCACGCAACGGTTTGTCCGCTCGGATCAATTGCTGTTCATCGCCAACTCTGCTTCATGGCAACCACTCACAGGAAAGTTTCTTTCCGGATCGGATGAGACTTTTTCCAACGATCGCTATGCCAGCACTGCTCGCGTGTGGTATGGGCATGTGCAGCAAACTATCGTGATGGTGCCCCACCTGCGACCCATGACCTTGGAGAGACACCGGTGGCTGGTGATGGCGGCAATCCCAATCGATTGGGCCATCGATTGGTGCTCGGTCGTCAAGCCTTGCTTTTCACAAATACAGCGCGTGATGCCGGGGAAAACATGGTTCCCAAAGCTGGCCCGCTCTGGCCAAGTGCCAATATTTTTGCAGCCGGACAAACGGATACAACGGAGTGGTCATGGTCAGGAACCGGTGACGAGTCTCCAGGTACACAAACTTTTGTCACAAGAATCGATGGCACCGGCAACCATCACCTGGGAATGGGCATGTTGCATGATCCTACATACCGAGCCAACGCCTTAGCCTTGGCGTACAGCAACAATCGGCTGCTGGTGTTGCACAAGCCATTGGGTTACGACGTGAGTGCTGGTGAAGTCGCTCGGATGCATGCCTTGTTCGCCACCAACATCAGCGACTTCATCGTGGACTTTGCAGCCGACATTGATAACAACGGTGAGATTGACACGTTACCGGATACAGCGGGCGGACTCGCTTATCCTGCAGGCACTAGCACTGCAGGTACACCTGGCGATCCCGGTCAAGTGGATAGCCGGGGTCGGGCATATCCGGCCATTCCCGCCGGCGCCATCGTCTGGTACTCCAGCCCGGAGTTTGTGAACTACCCCGGCAGCCCGCGCGGATATGACTCCAACAAGCCATTGGTGTTTGATGGGAGTACCGGAGTGCCACCAACAGCGGCTTGGGGAGCCAACAGCACCACCGGCCCATCGTACTACGCCACCCCCTACTTCAACCCCACCGGACAGTCTTACGCCAAATACGCATTCATCTGGCGACATGATGACACGCAATCATGGGCAGGTGCAGGCAACTTGAATAACAGCAAATGGCCTTACCTTCTGCGGATTCGCTATCGGCTGCATGACAAGGATGCACGGCTGGGCAGCGGTCTGGACGGTGTGGTTGAGCCGGGCAAATGGTTTGAACAGATCGTGAAAGTGAACCGGCCGTAAGGGAAGTGGTCGAGTGAAGGAAGAGGGAAGTGGTCGAGTGGCCTTGAGGGCCGCATTACCCCGCTTATGACGCCGAGCCCTTTAGGGCCGGATATCTGCTCAAGGCTCAAACAACCAGCGGATTGTACGCTGAGTCAGCCCTATGCGGGATTGAACCAGAAAAACACCAGGCTACCTGCGCATGAGCTTGCGGTACCCATTCCCCCACATCATCATTCAGATTTTACGGTATGCTGATTGCCCTCATCTGGTCAGTGTCAGGGCCTGCCCTGTTGCTGCCCGGCTGACATCGGGAGCGTAGCTCAGTGGTTAGAGCGGGGGACTCATAATCCCTTGGTCGCGGGTTCGAATCCTGCCGCTCCCATTAGGTGTTTGTTCGGTGATGCAATCTCGCTGGGTCAGTGAGGGCGTAGTGCCATACAGTATGCGGCATGAACAAGAGTAGCGTAAGCTCTGCGTATAAACACATTACGCCATCTCTAGAATTCGTACACATCACCTGCAACAACGTGTACATCATTTTCGACGAAAACGGTGAACACACCTTTTCAATGTCCTTGACAATCTTTCTTCTGAGCATTGAACACTATGCAATGCGTTATGCGTCACAATTACAGTAGAAATATTGAAATCTCCCTATTCCGAACTTGTTCTATCGCAAGAATTCCGTGGTGTGCTCGTTAAGCATCAGGCAGATGCACTGATTATCTTTTGTGCCAGGAAGGACAACAATGCTAAAAATACTTCGACCCCGATATGGATTCATGAGTTCGGTTGGTACCGGAGCCATCGGATTACTTATGAGCCATCCATGGGTGCCTCGGGCAACCGCTCCAGACCAAGCAGATCGAACGTACACCACCGAACATTGTGTTGATCGTGGCAGACGATTTGGGCTACGCTGAGCTGGGTTCTCAGGGATGTATGGATATCCCCACACCAAACATCGACTCCATCGCCCGAAGCGGTGTTCGCTTCACACAAGCTTATGTGACCTGTGCTGTCTGTGCCCCCTCTCGTGCAGGACTACTCACGGGGCGTTACCAACAACGTTTTGGCTTTGAGACCAATCCAGGCCCGGAAGCATTTGCGGATGATAAGTTCGGCCTGCCGCTCACCGAAATCACTCTGGCGGAACGGCTCCGGACTCTGGGATATGCGACCGGTATGGTTGGCAAGTGGCACTTGGGCTACAAGCCGGAATTGACCCCAACCAAGCGGGGTTTTGACGAGTTCTTTGGGTTTCTCAGTGGTGCCCATAATTATCAATCAGGCGTTCGCCGAAGCGAAATACTGCGGAATATGGAAACGGTGCATGAGCAACAATATCTCACCGATGCATTTGGCCGAGAAGCAGTACAGTTCATCCATCGCCACAAGGAACAGCCCTTTTTTCTCTATCTGCCTTTCAATGCAGTTCACGCACCTATGGGGGCACCCGATAAGTACCGGGATCGCACGGCGAGTATCACGGACGCCAATCGACGCACCTATGCCGGGATGACCATCGCAATGGACAATGCAGTCGGTCAGGTGCTAGATACATTACGAAATGAGAAGCTTGAGGAGAATACATTGATATTCTTCATCAGTGACAACGGCGGCCCGACTCACCAGACTACTTCCAGCAACTCGCCACTTCGGGGCTACAAGTCACAATTGTGGGAAGGCGGCATACGCGTTCCCTTCCTGATTCAGTGGAAGGGGCAAATACCTGCAGGCAAGGTCTATGATGACCCAGTCATCTCACTCGACATCGTTCCCACCGTCATGGCTGCGACTGGAAATCCATGTTACCTGAAGACAAGCTCGATGGTGTCAACTTAATGACATACCTTGCTGGTGACAAAAGGGGAAACCGCATGATGTGCTCTATTGGCGATACCAGAGCAAGCATGCGATTCGTATGAATGATTGGAAACTCGTGAAAGAATACGGCTCTCTTGAGCCTGAACTATACAACTTGTCCGAGGATGTCAGCGAGACGAAGGATTTGGCTCAGCTGATGCCGGATAAAGTCACTGAACTGGAAATAGCATGGAATGCATGGAACGACCAGCTTCAGTCACCCATGTGGAAACGTCAGGATGCCCGTACGGAGAATCGCAGGGCAACGAATCAACCGACAGAAGTTAGGCGTGGAGTTGATGTTGAAAATCGATTCAGACAGATGGATCGCAATGGTGACGGGGTACTCAGTAAGGATGAAATAGAGCGGCCTGGCCTTTTACGGCTCATGGACCAGAATGGGGATGGTGTAGTGACCAAGGGGGAGGCCAACGCTACATATACACCCACAAATCGTCCTACCAATGGCCAAGGGAACTAATTCTGGAAAGATATACATACATTGGAAAGTTTTGAGTCTCTTTAAAGGATATATCATGAGACGATTTATCATTAAAGCTTGCTTGACAGTCACTTTAATCAGCATGCAACTCCAAGCGCAGGAAGCAACTCGCCCTTCAACTAGCAGCATCACCGAGCAGTTCAAGCAACTTGACCGTGATGATGACGGGAAAATAAGTCCCAAGGAATATTCCGGACCGCTGTTTCGGCATATGGATGTGGACCGCGACGGCTACGTCTCGCTGGAGGAGGCCACCGAGTTCTATCGCAAACGCCGTACTGATAATAAGGACGCCATTCAGTTGGAAGATGTTGGCGAAGATATTGCTGAGCAAAGGATCGGAGAGCCACCACTCAAGAAACTGCCCGACAGCGATGCCGCTCGCGACGCCGCCGGACGAGGACAACGCTTCGAGTGCATCGTGGTACCGGGGTTCACAAGCATCCCGGAGGGCATGAACGGGTTGGCCATCGCGGACCTGAATAGGGATGGCCTGCTGGATATCGTGGCAACATATTCATCTCCAGCAGGAAGCGGGGGTAAATGGGGATCGGGCGAGAAACTGCGCGTCTTCATCAACCAAGGTAATTTCAATTTCCGGACGCACGCGTATCAAGCTGCTTGATTCGAAGGTTTCCCCTGAAGCATTTGGCCGAGGCCAGATACCTGTACTGGCTGATTTCAACGGTGATGGATTCCTGGACTTGCTTGTGTCTCGTCACGCACAGATGCAGGCTGGCCAGCCCGGTCCGCGTGACCAGAAAATCGGTAATGGCCTCTATATCAGTGATGGTAGATGGGATGTGTTTCGTGATATCTCGGCAAAGATGGGCATTCAGAACGAGAAGGCCTACAACCGACAGCCCAGCATCGGTGACGTGAACCATGATGGCTGGCTTGATATCGCTATCGGTTGTGACAACATCGGCAATGCCATGGGCGGGTTCCCCCACAGCCGGCTTTACATATTTAAACCCATTGGCCCCAAGCTTGAAGACGGCCACTTCGAAGATATTGGTGGAACCGATCTGATTCCTGATTTCGGCGGCTACTATCATGACAGCACAAAGGACAAGGCTGGACCCTGTATCAACCTGCGCGATCTGGACAATGATGGCGACCTTGACCTGTTGCAATCATATCACGTGGATATCCGTGACCCGGAACTGCCTTACTCACCTGTAGAGTATCGCCAAGGTATCTTCTGCTGGAAGAACCTGACATCCGAAACTGGCGTTTTACGCTATGAAAAGATAACGGGCAACGGGCTCGCCTGTGAAGCCCATCTCAAGCTTAACCCGGACAAGAAGCCCTTCACCGCAGTCGGCAAAGCTCCGGGGATTGCCTTACATTTCACTGGCCGATGTTGACAATGATGGCTTGATGGACATTTTGGCGGTTGGACCTGCCAGTCCCGGCTGGGCTCCAAGAGCGGAGTATGTCAGCGGTCGATTTTGGCTAAACAAAGGTGGGTTCCAGTTTGCGGAAGCAACGGATACGTCGGGACTTTCCTCTTTGAACTGGGTTTACCGCGATTGGTGCGAGTTTTTTGAAACGTCACCACCCAGGCCACGTCCGAATGCGTTGATCGATCCAGCCGAACGCAGACCGTATTTTGCAGATGCCATTTTCGGCGACTTTGATAATGATGGTTGGGTGGACTGTGTCGTACTTGATCGCAGCGAGAGCCAGAATCCGCCATCACGTGCGGTCCTGTTCATGAATCAAGGCAACGGCACTTTTGAGCCTGAACCCACCAAATTCAGCGGGATCGATGGCTCAGGAATCAGCGGGGAAGCTGCCGATCTTAATAACGATGGCCTGCTCGATTTAGTCATTGCTGCTGACCCGGACAACAGCGGCGGTACGATGGAGATGGATCGATACCAAAGCAAAGTCTATTGGAACACCGGCCTGCCACAAGCTCGGGAGAATCATTGGTTACGCCTTAGATTCAGTGGCTTGAGTGATGCTGAGCTAATTGGTGCTCGCGTTGAAGTCTTCGCAACCGGTATGAGGCAGGCACGTTGGATCCACAGCAACCACAGTTACAAATCAAGCGGAGCCCTTGAAACACATTTCGGCTTGGGAAAAAATCCAACAGTAGATCTGACGGTCACTTTATCCAACGGCAAAGCTACCCGTTTCCCGGGACTCTCGGCTGACCAATTCCTCGATCTGGATATCCGCAATGTAAAAGCAGCTCCGGTCGCATCACAACCGAGACCATGACAGCGATGCGTCAACTAGCCACTCGGACCAAAGAATTCGAATTGGATCGCTACCCACTTCGATGACAGTATCAAAGAGTTGGACGCCGATTAGTATAAATTCTTTAGCTATGTTGAACTTTAATGATGTTTCGGATGTCGATTGATGGGACATGTACTGATAACCAAGTCGCACCCATATATCTCTTGCAAGGTACGTAATGATCCCGGTATTAGGCTATATCCTTTGCCTAGTAGTGTTAGTGGCATTTTGGATGAGACTCAGCGCAGGGCGGTGCTATCGGAGACGCCGAGGCTGGCGTAAATCTGTCGGGTGGCATCGGAGCGATTGAGGGTATAGAAGTGGATGCCTGCGACCTGATGATCCAGCAGATCACGGCATTGCTCGCTGGCCCAATGCACACCCACTCGTTTGACAGCATCGGGGTCGCTGGTGTTGCCGGCGGCACGTTGCACGGCTCGTAAAAGTGGCGCGGGGAAACGTGCCCCTGAGGCCAGTTCGGCCATGCGTTTCATCCCCGGTGCGGAGGTGATGGGCATGATACCTGCAAGGATGGGGATTTTGATTCCGGCCAGTTCGCAGCGATCGCGGAAGTCATAAAAATCACGGTTGTCGAAAAAAGCTGGGTGACGATGTAGTCGGCCCCGGCATCGACCTTGGCCTTGAGGTAATCCATTTC
>JAAUTM010000050.1 GCA_012031455.1 Phycisphaerales bacterium | reverse complement strand
GCGTTGACCTCGGAGACAACTCCTTTGTCGTGCGGCGGGGACGACCTGGCCGCCGTCTTCAAAGTAGGCCTTGAAACCGTTGTCGTGAGGCGGATTGTGGCTGGCGGTGACGACCATGCCCCCATCAGCTTGCAGTTCATCCACCATCAATGCCACAGCCGGGGTGGTGGCGATGCCCAGGGTCGTTACCCTGCAACCGGCGGCCAGCAACCCGGCAACGGCGGCTGACTCGACCATCGAACCCGAAGGCCGGCTGTCGCGCCCGATCACCACATGAGGCGGGTAATTTACACTCTGTTTATGGGCACCAGCCAGCGGTCTGCGATGTTCATGCAACCAGTTACCGAAGCACTGGGCATACTCGGCTGCCACCGCGGGGGTCAGGCTTTCGCCCACCCAGCCGCGTAACCCGCTCACACTCATCATCAGGGGTGCTTTTGCCATCTCGATATCCTTTGTTGGCGTGGTGATACTCAACTTTCAAGGCACCAACAGGTGCTTTCGAAAAAAGCACCATCATCGGTGACGGTGCTTATCGTAAGTATTTTGTGTCATGCGGGCGATGCCAGCATCAAGATTGCCGGGCTTCAGGGAGTCTTGGGGGCAGTCGAGTTCTTGAACTCGTTGTTCATCCGCTGCACGAGCATGTCGGTGAGGTCCAGGTCGTCCGATGCCCAAAGCACTTTACGCAATTGGATGACGGTGCCCAGTTGTTCAGGCTTGACGTTGCGGGTGTCAAAAGCGCCTTCCTTGAAGAATATGATGTCGAAGCCGTTTTCCTTGGAAAGCTTGCCCAGGCTATCGGTCATCTTGCGGTAAAGCTGTTCATAACGAACCGCCCGTTCGCGCTGCAGCTTCTGGCTCTGGAAGTTGCGCCAGGTCTGAAACTCGATGGCCTGCTTTTCCAGTTCATCCTGCTTCTGGGTGTGGGCGGCTGAACCCGGGGCGGCCAGCACTTCCAGGTCCTTCTGCAGGTCTTGAAGTTTGCGTTCACGTTCCTGACCTTCCTGCTGCAAGCGATCTGCACGGGTCTGCATATCCGCATCCGCCTGCACTTTTTCCGCCAGTGAATCAAAGAGCTTCAGCACATCCACCACTGCGGCGGCCACCGGGCGCGATTTGCCGCTTTGCGCACCGACCCACATGCCCGATCCCAGCACCAGGGCCACGGCCAACATCACCAACATGCTTGTTCGAAACTTCGACATTGTGAAACTCCCTTAGGTTTACGATTCTGTGAGTCAACCCCTGTCTTACGCTTGGCGTAAGGCGAATGTTCTAGCATCCCTGCAACAACTTGGCAATGAGCATTGTGTAAAGCAGGTTAGGCCGTCCATGTTAACCCCATCCCCAACAATGTTACAGCTGCTTCCATGCCTGCTGGTTTCCCTCAACGGAACGGCAGGGAAATATCGAAGCTGAAAATCCGTGCGTCGTCGCCATCTTCTTTGACCAGCGGCACAGCAAAATCCAGCGCAAATGGGGCCTGACCCAAAAACGGCACTTTCAGCCGTATCCCAGCGCCGATTGCCACCCGGTACTCTCCGAACCCGGCTTCATCTGACACGGTGCCGGTGTCTGTGAACACCACACCACGCAAGGTGTCCTGATAAATCGGGAAGTTGTACTCAAGCCCCATCAAAAACAGCCACGTTCCGCCGACATGATCATCGCTGAGGGTGCCAGCTGCGGCGGGGGGGCTGGGCAGAAACCCCAGCGGGCCGATGCCGCGATACGAAAACCCTCGGAAGCTGCGTCCACCAGCGTACAACCGTTCAAACAGCGGCACTTCCTGCGCATCTTCAAAGATGTAACCCATTTCATGGCGGAGGGTCACCACTGTTTTGTAGCCGAAGAAATCTTCATCGACCGTCCAGAATTTTCGCCAGCTCAGGGCAACCACGGTGTACTCGAATTCGCCGCCCAAAAGCCCGGCACGAGAAAAGTGACATATCCAGCAGACTGCCTTTGGTGGGGAACAAGGGCACTGTCGGTGGTGTTGCGTGTTGCTGCCAGGCTCACCGTGGTCAGCATGTTGCCCCCAGCCACATCGACGACATCCTGGGTGCTGCGGGGTCGATGTTGTCCACTTCGATATTCTCACCACGCAGACGCCAACTGCTGCCGACCATACATCCCCGAAACGTTGCCCCAGCCCGACCGATCCTGCCGCCACGGGTTTCATCGTAGCGGTCGCGTTCGCGTTCCAGATAGAACGCCGACAGGTCCAGGAAATAGTCCGTCTCCAAAAACGCTGGATCGCGGAAACTTATGCTGTATTGGCTGAACTCATTGCCGGGTTGCAGTGACAAACTGAAAAACTGACCCGCCCCACGGAATGACTTGCCGCTGAAAAATTCTCCCCAGCTTTCAGGTGCATCTGCTATGTCAAAATTCCGCTGGGTCAGTTCAATGGCACCCGCCACGCCTGCATCCGAACTGATGCCCGCCCCGAGACTGATGTTGCCCGTTTGTTTTTCCTTGACCTCCACCAGCACGTCCCGAACTTCATCCGTGGTCTCGCCCAGCACCGTGACGCTGGCATCTGAAAACAAGGGCGTTTCTTTGAGTCTTTGTTCGGTGAGGGTAATGCCCTGGCGGTCGAATCGCCGTCCCGGTTCCAAGCCGCGCACTTGCCGCAGTACCACTTTGTCCTTGGTGGATAGATTCCCCGACACCGTCATCTTGCCCACCGTGTAAGACCGGCCTTCGTCAATGCGCACAATCAAATCGACTTTCGATTCCGATTCATGAAACACCCGTTCAAAGCCATCTGCACCGGGGCCGCGCTGGATTTTCGTTTCAATGAACCCCAGCTTGCCATACAGATCAATCACCGAGTCGTAGCTTTTGCGAACGTTCTCGGTGGTGAACACATCCCCGGGTTTGATCAGCATCGCCGCCAGAATCTGCTCCGTACTGAAAAGTTCATTCCCCTCGACCACGATGCGGTCCACCGTGTATTGCCGACCTTCACTCACCACGAACACCACCACCGCATCTTCCTGATCCGGCGAAATGTCGATCCGCCTGCCCACCTGTGCATCGAGGTAACCGGCATCGCGGTAGAAATCACGCAACTTCGCAGCGTCCGATTCGAGCTGCTCCCGGTTCACTTCGCCCTTGCGCAGAATGAAAAAATAAGTGCGCGATTTGATCTGTGCCTGCAACTGGTCGTCTTCGAAAACAGAATTGCCCTCAAAGCGGATATCCCGGAGCCTGGCCATGCCTCCTTCACGCACGCGGAAAAGCAGCAACCCTGACTCGTCCAGCTGCTCCTGATCAACGCTGATCTCCGCCTGGAAGTGTCCTTCCTTTTCGTAAGCTTCCTTGATCTGATTGATGGCCCGCTGAATCAGGAACTGATCCACCGGGTCGCCACTGCGCAGTCCCGACAGTTTCAGAATTTCCTGATCGGATATTTTTTTATTACCCACCGAAAGCACATCCGAGATCATCGCCAGTTCCTGCACCACAAAGATCACCCGGATCGATCCGTCGGTCTGGGGTTCCACCCGCGCAGTGACCGCACCGAATCGTCCCAGATGCGTCAGGCGCACAATGTCTTCCTGCACCAGAGCTGGGTTGTAAGGCTGGCCCTGCAACATGCGCACCTGGTTTCGCACCAGTGCCTCGGGCACCTGTTTCAGACCTTCAAATTCAACCACGCCCACCGGCCGATTGGCCAGGTCCAGTCCCTGAGCTGATATGTCCTGAGGCAAGGCTGTAAGAAACAGGCAACCGGCCAGCAACATTGTCCCCAACCGCTTAGCAATTTTTTGTTGGATCAAGCTCGGACTCCACAAATGATCGTTGTGATGAAAGTAAACCGTGAGTTTACCGGGTGGTCCGCAAAGGTCCAAATAGGCCGCCCTCCCTGTGTTCAAACCCGGGTGGGTAATCCTGCAGACGAACTGCTCAACTTTGTCGTCCCTGATCGGAATGACGAGCTTTGAGAATCGCCCATGCGGTATCCAAGGCTTGACGATGTGCCGAAACATCATGCACCCGGAATAGCCGTACCTCTTGTACAAGCGCACTCACTGCCGCTGCGCAGCTTGCAGCCGTCAGTTCCCCCGGTTGCGGAGGTTTTCCCCCGTCAAAACCCCATGTGCCCCAACGTCCCCAAAAATCTTTTGCGACTCACCCCCAGCAGCACCGGCAAGCCCATGGCTGTGAACTCATCCAGATGTGCCAACAACTGTAAATTGTGTTCCACGGTTTTCCCAAAACCAATGCCCGGGTCAATGACAATCTTTTCCCGTGCCACTCCCGCTGCCAGGGCTGCTTCAATCCTGCTTTGCAGAAACGCCTTCACCTCATTGACCACATGTTGATAGTGCGGGGCATGTTGCATCGTGGCCGGGTTGCCTTGCATGTGCATCAGCACGATGGGCACATGATGACGGGCTGCCAGTTCCAACATCCCCGGCGCTTGCCCGGCATTGACATCATTGATGATCGATGCCCCCGCTTCCAAGGCAGCTGTTGCCACGATCGGCAATTGGGTGTCGATGCTGATGGGTACAAACTGGTCACGCTTTTGCAGTTCCACTGCCAGTGCCTGAATTACCGGCACTACCCGTTTTATTTGTTTTTCGGCTGGTACTGGTTGTGAACCCGGACGGGTGGATTCGCCGCCGACATCGATGAGGTTCGCACCTTCCTCCACCATCGCCAGTCCCCGCTGCAGTGCATCGTCCGGCGATAGGTAGCTGCCTCCATCGGAGAAACTGTCGGGCGTGACATTGAGAATGCCCATGATGCAGGGCTGATCGAGGTTGAACGTGCCGACATCCGCAAAAGTGAGTCTCATGCCCTCCAATGTATCTGTAAAATTTACATATATTGATTGACTTACCCTAGAACTGGTGGAATTTTGACAAAATATTAGTGGTTACGCTTGCATTTGTAGATAAAGCGGATAACATATCGGAGCGGTCCGATTCGCTAAAATAACACTTTTGATGACGATTTCTCTCATGGGAAAGAGCTGCTCCATGACAAACGATTACAAGCCCATGATTTCAATATTGATGACGATGTTATTGGCCATCATTGGCTCACTGATGCAGGATCGGCTCGTGCCAATGTCATTGGTGCTCCTTCGGGAGCATTACTCGAGGCGGAGACCAACTTGCCCCCAAGCACGGTACAGGTGGTGGAGGCAGCAGGGGCTTCGGGAGGCAAAGCGGTGACCAGTGGCAAGGAGTGGGAGCCAATCTTTGCTCTGCCCTTGCCAGCTGAGGGTCAGCGTTTTGAAATCCACTTCCGCCATCTAGGTGGGCCCATACAACTCAAGTCGGTCATTGATGGTAAACAAAAGGAACACAATTGGATCTGGGATCAACCGGAGCAATGGAAATGGAGTTCTTTCGGCACTTACACCCGGGAGCAGCTGGGAACATCAATCGTATTGATCCGTGGCGGGAAAACCACCATCGAACCTGTGCTGGATTGTGTGGTCCTGACCCAAAAGGAAAATATCCCCACTGGCACCGCTCCACTGAATGTGCCCGACCCGATTGTCGAGAAAACTCACCGCCACGCCCAGTTACGCCTCGGACAAGTCAGCCCCAGTTCAATCCGTGCCCCTGAAGGTTGATTGGAACAGGAATCTGGCACCGCTCACGCTCATGCATTGGGGCGTAGCGGATTATGACATCACCATGCCCGAACGGGCCAAGGATCCTCAGTTTAATGCCTATTTGAAACTGCTTAAGCCGGAGTTTATTCGCATTCATCATGCAGGTCTTTCCGACCGCTGGACCGATGCCACCACTCGCAAATGGGATGTGGCCAAACTCAAGGAAGTATTTGCCTCCACCGCCTCGGGCTACGGTGATGCCCGCATCATGTTAAACATTGCCAACTGGCCCAAGTGGTTTCATGATGGCGATGTACTACCCTCTGAAAAGAGGCTGAATTTGCAGCATTCTGCGGGGAACTTGCACGCATCATGAATGAGGAAGTGGGACGAAAAATCGATTGGTGGGAGGTCCTTAACGAACGTGAAGGCACTTACGAAAAGGAAGGCAGGCTCAGCGATCTTTGGCGGTTGCAGAACATGATCATGCTGGCCATCCGTAAAGCTGACCCGACCACCAAAGTCGGCGGCCCGGCCATGACCTGGCCCAAGCCCTCGTGGGTCGAATCGTATCTCAAAGCCAGTGTGACGCAGATCAGTTTCATTACCTGGCACAATTATGCCTCGGGTAATGCCAGTGATACCAACGCACAGGTGCTTGCCAAGCCTGACACACTGGCGGGACACGCCGCCGATGTTCTCAAGTTGATACCCAAGTTTGCCGGTGACCGAATCATAGAAACATTCCTGACGGAATTTAACATCAGCTGGTCTTGGAAGACGCGTGATCCACGGATGGTCAATCACCTGGGAGCGGTGTTTGATGCCATGGTGGTCAAACGTCTGGCGGAACTGGGTGTCACCGGTATCGCCAAATGGCATGTGAAGGATGGCATCTACGGGATGCTTGGCTCGGACAATAAATTGCGCCCCTCCGGTGTCCTTTACCAGTGGTCGCGTCCGATGCTCACGGGCATGATGGTCACCGTCGACAGTCCACGACCTGCAGAGGTCGAAGCTCTGGCGGTGCAACGAGAGGATGGGAGTCGTTCCATTCTGGTGATTAACAAGGTTACCAGCCGCGCCAAAGTTGGCCTGCCGACGGAATTGCTGGGGATCAAGACCGGTGATGTGGTACAGATTCGGGTGATTGATGAATCCACCACGCAGAGCAGCAAGGCAGTGGTCCTGCAAGCTGTTGCCGGAGAAGAACTGGTGGTCCCCGGATATTCAGTGACGTTGCTGACAACGGTTCCTGCCGAAGTGGTGGAAAGTACAAAATTTTATTGAAAACCCTTGACTACTCGGAACGCTCCGAGTATATTAATTAATATGGCGGAACGCTCCGATCAACTTGCTGTATCTGGTCCCACTCGGCGGGTGACCCTCGAACAGGTGGCTGTTGCCACTGGTCTGGGCCGCACCACCGTCTCGGACATCCTCAATCGCAACGTCGGCGACAAATACAGCCGTGCCACCCGCGAGCAAGTCCTCAAGGCTGTACGCCACCTCGGTTATACCCCTTCACGAGCCGCACAGGTCATGGCCCGTGGTCGATCCGGTCTGGTTGGCCTGCTGCTGACCCGAGATTTCTCCAACCCCTTCTGGGCAAGGGTCGCCAACCATGTGGAACAGGAACTCCGTGCCCGGCAGTTCCGCATGCAACTGGCCATCACGCAGGGACGGCCAGAAGATGAAAGGCAGCTCGTCGATCAGCTCTATGGCGATCAGATCGAAGGTTTGATCATGGGCCCGGTCTATGAAACCCTTGACCTCGAAGAGCATCACAATGTACTCCGTGGCAGGTTACCCGTGGTGCTCTTTGGTGGCATCTGCGGCAACGACTTTGACAATGTGGCATTGGATCATGAAGCTGGCAAACGCATCGCTCTTGAATACCTGCTGGCTCGTGGTCACAAGCGTATCGGGTACCTTTGTGCTCCGCCTTCCCGGCTTCGCCCGGATGAACCAAACGTCGAATACCACGACTACCAGACATTTTCAAAAAAATGGGCGTGTTACAACCGCAGTGGTTCATCTGGCAGCAGGACACCGGACGATTCGAGGATTTTTTATCAGGCTGGATTGT
>JAAUTM010000049.1 GCA_012031455.1 Phycisphaerales bacterium | reverse complement strand
ACTGCTGTTTGACAGTGAATATCAACCCAAGCCCGCCTATTTCGCAGTAATCGAGGCTTTTGAAGAAACCTTGAAATAGTATCCCATCAGGCTTTAATCAAACCCACTCCGTAAGCGGGTAAAGTCGATGGATCTGCAGCAAAATCCAGCAATCGTTCGCCCTTGGGCAGGCTTGCAAATGTGACCGGGGCCTGGGTGTTATTGAAGAAAAACCACAAGCATCGGCCGGATGCCTCCCGTACCACCACCTCCACACCCTGCGGCGAATCAGGCCAGGTTTTACTCAGCCCTGACCACTGCATCAAAAGCGGCGATACCGTAGCCAGCAACGACTCACTGAGCCAGGTTCCAATGTATATCACCTGACCCTTGCCGACCGGGCGAATCGTTGCGGCTGGCTTGCCTGCGAAGGTCCCGCTCTGCCATGTTGCCAACACCTTCGTACCAGCGCGCAACTTGAGCGCCTCAGCCCAGTGGTTTGCCGCCATCGGCTCCACCATTCCCTCGAACTGCAACTGCCTGGGGCGCTCTGCGATGTTGTTGATCCGGCTGTAATCATCAACCTCCACACCACACAAGTCTGCAAGGCAGGTCGGCGGGGTCTGATCGCTGATATGGTTGTTGGCATCGCGAGTGGCAGTCCAGGCCCCGATGACCAGCGTACCCCCTGCTTTCACCCATGCCTCCAGCGGTGCCACGTACGCAGGGTCAAACCATGCCCAGTGAGGCACGATGTAAAGTTTCACACCGGCAAGGTCATCCGTCGGGTGGACCCATCCGATACTCACACCACGCTGTGTTAGTTCCCGATGCACCCATTCCCCCACCGTATCCGGGGCAGGTAATCCCAAGGTGCAACTGCGATGCGATTCGTGTACGAGGAAATCCGGCCCGGCCACGGCCGCATCAATTTTTACCGTGGTCCCCAACAACTCCGGCCCAAGTTGTTTGAGTTCAGCCCCGAGCTTCGATGCCTCGTCATAACGCCTGCGGCCCCGGTTGTCATGATCCAGCAAACCCTGCCAATATTGTTCCACCCCAAACCGGCAACTGCGCCAGCGGAAAAACAGCAGCCCATCCGCACCGCGTGCTATTGAGCGATAGGCCATCTGCCTCATTTCACCGGGTTCCGGCGAGTCATGCAGGTAGGACTCATCTACCCCATCTCCGGATTGCCCGCCTCCACCGGACTGCTGCTCAGGCACAATGAAATGCCCTGAATAACCCCGTGTTTTGTCCAGTTTGTTGGCCTGTATCCAGGGACGGGACAATCCTTGTTTATGAAACATCGGGTAGCAGTCGTAGCCAAGAAAATCCAAGTCCCGGGTGAATTGTCCCCGGTAATCAATGTTGCTGAATGTGCCGTTGTGAAAGATGCGCCAGCGGGGGTTGACTGCTCGCAATACCTGTATTTGTTCCTGTTGAAAGAGTGTCACCGCATCGCTGAGGAATTGGGTGTAATCCCTGCGATGCGTCGGGTTGTACCTGCCTGGCGCATGGCTTTTAGGGGTGTCCACCTGTTCGAAATTGTCGTAAGTCAGCGACCAGAACTCATTGCCCCATGCCGCATTGAGTTTGCGGATGTCCTGATCATACCGCTCTGCCAGCCAGCGTCGGAAGGCGACTTGTGTCGATGCGTTGTGGTCCTCGTTGAAATGGCAATGAAATTCGTTGTCCGTCTGCCAGGCGATGACTGCAGGATGGTCCCGGTAATGCTCGGCCATGGCGCGAGTGATACGCACGCTGTGAGTACGATAGATTTCACTCATGTGCGAAGCATGCTGACGTGACCCATGACTCATCACCCGCCCAAGGTTGTCCATACGCAGAATTTCAGGATGCCTTGCGGTAAGCCAGCGGGGTGGCGTGGCTGTGGGGGTGCAAAGAATCGTGCGAATGCCATGTTCGGCCAATCGATCGATGGTCTGGTCAAAAAGGGAAAAATCAAACACCCCTTGGCTTGGCTCCATGCGAGTCCAGGCAAATTCCGCCATGCGCACGACATTGATCCCTGCTGCCGCCATGCGCTGCGGATCATCCCGGCGATCTTCTTCGCTCCAATGTTCGGGGTAATAGGGAACTCCATACCAGAAAAAGTCAAGATTGGTTGGGCGACGATGGGAAAGCTGGCTTGTCATGTCTTAGGTTTCCAATGGATGTAATACCGATGGCTGAAAAAGAATGACGGATGCATGCACTCTCGTCAAATATGTGTGATCATGCCGCTGCATTCAAACCTGCTCTGGGAATAACAGGGCAAGAGCCTGAGCCGGTGAGTTGGCAATGTGAAAATGATTACGGCTCTCCCGGCGTAAAAATTGGGCTTCAAACATGTGCTCAAAAAAAGCCAGCAGCGGGTCATAGAAACCCTGATGGTTCATGATCACCACGGGTTTGTTGTGTTGTTCAAGCACGCGCAAGGTCAGAATCTCAAACATTTCGTCAAGCGTACCGACTCCGCCGGGCAACACCAGAAACGCATCCGAGCGTTTTTCCATTTCCGCCTTGCGCTGGCGCATGTCGGTGGTGATGATCAGTTCATCCGCCCCGGTGTATGCCACCTCGGTGCCTGCCATGAATTGCGGGATCACGCCAATCACCCGGCCCCCCTGCTTCTGCACCCCTTGCGCCAAGCGGCCCATCATGCCCACTGATCCGCCGCCCCACACGAGCGTCAGTCCGTGCGTGGCCAGCAGACATCCGACTTCCTCCGCAAGGTCCATGTACCCTGCCGGGATTTTCGTACTTGATGCACAAAAGACACCTACATGTCGCTGCCCATTGACTGTCATGGATCGGGTCCGGTTGCGGTTGATTTTATACTGTTGCACTTTGGCCTTTGATTCCGCCAAACAAGCAGCATAGCAGCCCGGCGTGAATTGATGGTTATCGATGTGTTGTATGTAATTTGAAACTACTGACTCACGGATGGATCTTCCGCAGGCCTGCGTGAACCTATGACCTTGGCCGGGATGCCTCCAGCGATGCTATAGGGCGGGACATCGCGCGTCACCACCGCCCCAGCCGCAATCACCGAGCCATGACCGATGGTCACTCCCGCAGTAATCGTCACCCTGCTGGCGATCCAGACATCATCTTCAATCCTGATCGGTGCGTTGAGCAGTCCCTGGGCATGGATCGGCTTGTTCACATCCTCAAAACCATGATTGGCAGCAAACATCAGCACCCCCGGTGCAATGCGAACATAATTGCCAATATGAATCAGACCATCGGGCTTCTCACGTGTCCCGTAACCCACGAGCATCGAGCCATACTGCACCGAACAGTGATTGCCCATGGTGACATTGCCCTGAATGACCGCCAGGGGAGCAACGCTGCAATCTTCACCAATGGCGATCGCTCCCTGACGCGGATGGATTCGGCTTTCAGGGCTGATCCGCGTGCTGGGGTGAATCGTGACATGCGAATATCGTGTTGCCAGCTTCCGACCCCACCACAGCGACAGGCGATGGCGCAGGCTGTTGGGTTGAGGGGGCATGTTGCTGCCGCCGTCTAGCCAAATCCAGAAACTCATAAGCAGGCCTCAGTCCAGGGTGATTTCCGCCAGCGTTGACATCGGGCCTGGCATGGTATTGACCAGCAGTTTCCGCCCCGAGGGATGGAACACCGGGTGGTGACAGATACGTAATTCATTGCGACCGGGTGGTTCGGTCTCACCGATGAACTTGGGCAGTTTGACCTTGCCGATTTCCAACCCGCTACGCCGACTGATGAACACCACCGCCCCGCCACCGGGCGCACCTTCATCGGTCACCAGCAGATCATGATCTGTGGGACAAACCGTAGGATGTCCACCGCTCTGGTGATCGCTGAGTTTGCGGTAGCCGCTGCCATCGTAAGCCACCTCTGCCAGGCAACGCAAAGAGGGATCATCTAAGCGTGGGCCGTAGCCGATCAGGTGGTCGCCATCAGCCTGCCAGCCCCAGTGGACTCCGGTCCGGCATAGGTCCAGCACCATACGAACATCTTTGAGATTGCGATCCGAAGTAAATACATAGGCCAGCCTGGGTTCGCCGCGTTCCTTGACCACGCTGTGATTACCAAAGTAAAACAGAAATCTTGTCCCTTGCGGGTTCCAGCGGACACAGTAGGTCATGAGAGTCAACCCCTCACTGGCTCCCAAACGATCACGGACCTCACGATCAGCAGCCTTGAGTCGATCACGGTCCGGGTGCATATCCAGTATTTCAGCAGTGCTCAGCTGCAATCTGCATTCGGGCGGATCAAAACGAAGCAGCGATAGTCCATGCTGCTCACGTGCCTGAAAAGGTACCGGCGATTCATGGGGTTTGTAGATACCATCCCCGTAACCAGCTGCGTACAACATTCCGTGATAACAGGACACACCGGGTTCCCCCGTGGCAGGCATCCCTTCCAGATCACCCTCGACCACCTGCTCCAACCCTGACGATAGTTCCCGGCGAACAATGGTCATCTTCTCAAGGGAACCCCGTTGAAAATAAACATACTTTGCATCAGGCGACCAGCTTTGCCATAAACCCGTATGCCAGACGCTGGGAAACACCGGCGAACCGGGAAAGCGATCCAGAACCCGGCCCTGACTGCTCAGGACCAATACTTCGACTTGCTGTGTTGCAAGGTCCACCCCGGCGGCCAGCAACCTGTCACTACCATCGGGAGCATAGGGGTTGAGGGTATAGTAACCCAGCACACACCAGCGATCAGGCACAGGTAGTGGATGAATTGATGTCTTCATGAATTTCTCTGATATAACCGCAGTGGTTGGAACACACTCAACCTGGGAATCACATTAGTTGAGCTTCTTCCGTAAGTGCCAGCATGAACGGCCCGAAACTGTGGCCATCGTCACGCACCGGCTGTTTATCTTCAATATACGCCTGCACTGTCCCCTTACGGTCCCCTTCGCCGGGGCAAAGGCAACCCGGGCAGCAAAGCTCCGTGGAACCATCGGGATTGATACAGTGGGAACGTAATCCATCCATACCACGTTTAAATGCATTTATATATTGTGCTTTATCCAACAGCCCCAGACGGATACCCACACCATAACCATAGAGGATCAAGGCTGTACCTGATGATTCCTCCCATGCATGGGCGAAGACACATTCTGCCGCCACAAGCCGCGGGGGCTTTGATGGGGTAACAGGGCTTGCGATAGATCTTTGAAATACTTTTCGACCTTGGGCCATGAAGGCGAATCCTTGGGCAGCCCCTGTACCAATTCCGTCAGAGCGATATAACCCCAGCCATTGCCCCGGCCCCAGTGGTCCTGGCTGAACTTACCGGGACCGACAAAGTTTTTACATTGGAATAGTAAACCGGTGGTGCGATCCAGGAATGTTTCGTAATGCACGATTCCCTGCCGGGCACCTTCCTCGATCCAGTCCCGGCGGTTGCAGGCCAGACCGGCATACATGAAATACGGAGCGATGGCCATGGCGATATCGATCCATACCTGCTGCATTTTCGGACGATAGGGATGGCTGAGCACGCCCTGATCGTCGCGCGGCGCCAGCATCGCTTCTTCAGCGTAATGAGCCACGTACCGACGGGTCAGGTCATCGGTCATCAATCCCTTGTAGAGCATATAAGCACGGGGAATACCACCAATGCGGTAACTTTGTACGTTGTAATGCGAGTGTTCAATCTGCATCGGGAAACGGGCCAGAATATCCGTGCAGCGTTTGATCAGGGCCTGATCGTTTTCAAAATCGCAGTCCGGCATAAACCATAGATGGCAAGGATACCATAGTAATGATATACCTGCGGGGTAACCTGCTCATAATGGTTATATAGCCGTTCGCAAAGATCAAGTGATGCTGCGGTTTTGGTATCGATAGATTGTAGGGTTGTGCTCATCGTGACAGCCAGCCTCCATCAACGGGGATTGTAGTTCCATGCAGATAATCAGATGCACTGGACGCAAGATACACAGCAGTACCCTGCAGATCGGCAGGCTGTCCCCAGCGACCCGCAGGGATGCGTGCCAGAATATCAGCGTTACGTTTGGGATCTTCACGCAGAGCTTTGGTGTTGTCCGTCACCATGTAACCGGGGGCGATGGCATTAACATTGATGCCTTTGCCCGCCAGTTCGTTGGCCATCAGCCGAGTCAACCCCATCACACCATGTTTGCTGGCGGTGTAGCTTGCCACGCGGATGCCCCCCTGATAGGAAAGCATGGATGCAATGTGGATGATCTTGCCGCCTTGCTTACGTTCAAGCATGTGCCTGACCACAGCCTGGCTTAATAGAAAGATCGACTTGAGGTTGACGTTCATCACATCGTCCCAGTCGGCCTGGGTGAAATCCGGGAAGTCCGCCCGGCGAATGATGCCCGCATTGTTGACAAGAATGTCAATCTTGCCATGAGCCTGCAGTGCCTTGTCGACCAGGGGCTGAATACTTTTGTTCCGGTCGGCTCAGGTCAGCCTGAATGGCGGTAAAGCGCCGGCCAAGGGTTTCAACATCCCGCTGGACCTTATCTGGTGGTTGCGTGTGATAGACCGCAAGAATGTCAGCCCCGGCCCCAGCCAGGCCTGTAGCCAGTGCATGCCCCAAACCCGTGGCTGCACCGGTTACCATCGCCGTAGAACCGCTTAAATCAAACATGCTGCTCAAAGTCATGGTGTACTCCCAGTTGAATCAGTTTTCATTGTGACACATGCCCAGCCTCAAGGCCATGGATAAATTGATGGAAACTTGCACAATCTGTTTGTTGTTTTAACGAGACAGGCATTCTGATGGATTGAAACCAGCAATTTTTTTAAATAATCTTGAAAAGTAATAGACGTCCCGAAAACCAAGCTCCATTGCCACTTGGGTGACCGAGTAATGACCGCTGAGCAGCAGATCGCGGGCTGCATGAATTCGCAGACGATTCTGATAGCGGGTGACCGAGAAACCGGTCAACTGATGAAACAACAGGCGAAACCGTGAATCACTTAATTCGGCTAGATGGGCGAGTTCATGCACTGAGTGAACCCGGCCGACATTCTCATGCATCATTTTGATAATTTTTTCCAAACGGGCGGTATGGGGCACTGACAGACTCTGTTGCACTGCGGTGGCAACATATTGCTGCACCAATTGGGCGGTAATCCCCCGACATGCAAGGGCAAATCCAGCTGGACGATGGTTCCAGTAACGAACCAGATCCTTGTATTGATCGACAATCTGCGGCCAGTTGGGCATCCGCTGTTTCACCGGCAGGCGTGTATAAAGGGACTCGGTATGCTCATCTGGAAACTTCAGGGAAAAGCCCACGGATGCAAAAGACCATGGGTCGGAAGGGTCGGTCCTGGCGGAGTGGATGGTGCCTCGGCGGAAAAAAGAGCATCATGCCACGGGTCACTTCAAATTCCTCGTTTTCACACTCATATAAGGCCCTGCCACCGATACAGAAAGCGAGGATGTCAAAATGGGGATTGGCGTGGTTTATCAAGGACCATGTGGGCGGCTTATCCCGGCTCATGACAAAGCCGACCTGAGCAATCCCGGCATCAAAAGGGTCTTCAGGTGAGAGCTGCGGTGATTGTACGGCAAAGTTGGGCAGAGGCATGTACAGGAATATTACAATCGTAGGCGGATTGTGCAAATTGCAAGCACCTAAGACATGGACGATCGATTGTTTGCGCGTCATGATTACAGTTCTGGCCATCGTCTAACAAAGATCACCTTGGAGAATTTCATGAGTTATCAACCCCCGCCACCGCCCACCATTCGAACCCTTACCGATCCCTTCGGCGGATCTGTGCCGAC
>JAAUTM010000048.1 GCA_012031455.1 Phycisphaerales bacterium | reverse complement strand
CGGGTGTACAACCTGGGTTCGGACCATGAAATCAGCATCGAACAACTGGCGGACATGGTGATTACTCAGGCACAGAGTCGGTCGGTGAAAAAGTTTGTGCCGTATCAGCAGGCTGCCAACCGGGGTGTGGATGATCCGCTTCGTCGCGTGCCCGATTTGTCACGGCTTCGTCTGGCAATCGGATTTACGCCTCGTTTTGGTCTGGAAGACACGCTGACCGACCTGATCGCCGCCGCCCGGGACGCCGGCATTCGTAAAAAAGAAACCCCGATCGCATGACAACCAGCATCACCACCAACTTCATTCCTGCCCAAGCAGCAGTTCAACCCGGGGGCATGAGTGTGGACCAGGTGATTTCCCCCTTCATCGGGGTATTCATTGCTGCATTTCTGGTAAGCCTTGCGGCCACTCCCCTGATGCGGACCCTTGCCCGCAAAAACGGCATCGTGGACAAGCCCGATCTGGCACGCAAGCTGCATCGAGAACCGATTCCCTATCTGGGTGGCGTGGCAATTTTTCTGGGCTGGATTGCAGGTATGACCGCGTGTCTGCTGGCTTACCGCTACAACGATGCCGGTCAGATTGAACGATTGGTGAACATTCCCATCAGCATTGTTTTTGGTGCCGGGGTCATCACACTGGTCGGACTTTTCGATGATGTGTATGGCTCCAGTCCACGTGTGAAGCTCGGAGGCCAGCTCCTGGCTGCCGCAGCCTTGGCCAGTGAAAAAGTGGGATTCATGCTCGTCACGCAATTACTGGCGGTCTGTGGGATCACCAATCCGCCGTTTATGCTTTGCTACATTGCGGGTGCAGCCTTGATTGCGATTTTTGTGCTCGGTGGCACCAACGCCATGAACCTCATTGATGGCCTCGACGGTCTTGCCGCAGGCTCGGCAGCGATCATGAACGTGGGTTTTCTGGCCATCGCCGTCTATGCCATGATCGGTACCGCCATGGCCGACCCGGAACTCACCGGCAGTGATCCGGTCGCCGATCCGGTGCGTATCGTTTTGTGTCTGGCTGCCTTGGGAGCGGTGCTGGGTTTTCTACCCTACAACTTCAATCCGGCGAGCATTTTCATGGGGGATGCCGGCTCGCTGCTGCTGGGTTTTCTGGCGGTGGCGACGATCCTGAGCTTTGCCCACAGTTCCAGCAAGGGACCGGGGCTGGTGCTTGCCGGGCTGATCGTTTTTGCATTGCCCATCATCGATACCACCCTGGCCATCATCCGGCGCAAGATGCGCGGGGTGTCGATTTCCGTGGCGGACAAAAACCATCTGCATCATCAACTTCTGCGATTCTGGCAGCGGTTCAACTTTGGCCCCGGCGCCAGCGTGAAAATGACAGCCCTGTCCCTGTATGCCGTGGGCCTGGCGCTGGCGATTTTCGGAGTGCTGGTGGCCGTGGTGCGGGTGCGTTACAGCATCGCCCTGTCAATGGTGTTTTTCGGTTTTCTTTTTGTGGCGGCCTACAAATCCGGCCGGCGGATTGTAGAGATGGAAAAAAAGGCGGAACTCGCCGAACAGGCTGAGCTTCTTAAAAGTGATCCCGCCCCGTAAGTGATCAACACGCCATGCTTCGCACCTGCGGTGCGTCGCTAAACGACAAACCGATTGACCAACACGCCATGCTTCGCACCTGCGGTGCGTCGCTACACTCCGATACAAATCGCTACATCGCCAAATCACCAAATCGCCAAATCACCAAATCGCCAAATCATCAATTGCCAACGCACTAATCAACCCTGTTGATGCCAATGCCTTCCATCGCGGGCAAGCAGCGACTCGGCCCCTGCTGGTCCCCACGAACCGGCTGCATAATTGGGCAGGGTGGCATCCGGGTGTTCCCGCCAATGATCCAGCACCGGCTGCACCACCCGCCAGGCCAGATCAATTTCGTCCCGATGTTTGAACAGCGTCTGATCGCCGCGCATCGCATCCAGTAGCAGTGTGGCATAGGCCTCCATCGGCTTGGCGTGAAATTCTCTGGCGTAATCGAAATTCATCAGCACTGATTTGATGTTCATCCCCGTGCCCGGCACCTTGCCTTCAAACGCAGACGTATGCCTTCGTTGGGTTGCACATTGATGACGATCTGGTTGGCCGCCAGGTTGGCACAAACTACCTGATCGCGGAACATGCAATGCGGTGTGGGTTTGAACTGGATTACCACTTCCGTGGTTTTCTGCGGCATGCGTTTACCCGACCGTACATAAAACGGTACCCCGGCCCATCGCCAGGTATCGATGTAAAGTTGCAGCGCTGCAAAAGTGTCCGTCTGACTGTCACGAGCCACGCCTGATTCCTCACGGTAACCTGCCAGGTTTTGCCCGCCAACCTGTCCCGGTCCGTATTGCCCGCGCACAGCCGATTGCTCCACACTCGCTGGCACCATCTCCCGAACGGCATGAAGCACCTTGGCTTTTTCGGTGCGTATGTCATCGGCTCTCATACTCACCGGTGGCTCCATTGCCACCACGGTCAGCAGTTGCAGCAGGTGGCTCTGAATCATGTCCCGCATGGCGCCACCCGATGGTGAATCGTAGTAACTCCCGCGGTTCTCCACGCCTACCGTTTCCGCAGCGGTAATCTGTACATGATCAATGTAGTTGCGGTTCCACACCGGCTCGAAAATAGCGTTGGCAAAACGGAATACCATCAGGTTCTGCACCGTTTCCTTGCCAAGGTAGTGATCAATGCGATAGATCGCTTCTTCTTCGAATACACGACCCAGCACACGGTTGAGGTGGGCAGCACTTTCACGGTCCGAGCCGAACGGTTTTTCCAGAATGATGCGCTGCCAGGGTCGGCTGTTGCGGTTGATACTGCACCAGGCTTTGCCTTCGGTCACCATCTGGTGATATCCCAGATGCACGATCACCGGTTCGTAATGCTGCGGCGAAAGTGACAAATAATACATCACGTTGTTGCCGGTTTGATGCAGCGTCGCCAGTTCAGAAATGCGGATTTTCAAGTCGGGATACGATTCCTGTCTGGTCGGGTCCGTGACATGGTAGTGAAGCAGGCGGGCGAACCACTGCCATTTGCCCTCATCAAAATGCACCGCATTCTTGCGCACCCAGTCGGAGAGATAATCGCGGAAAACCTCATCGGCCATTTCGGTACGGGCCACCCCCAGCACGCAGAATTTCTCCGGCAACTGACCCGTGGCATACAGGTCATACAAGGCCGGAATCAGCTTCCGCTTGGTCAGGTCCCCCGATGCCCCGAATATCACCACCTGACAGGATTGCGGTTTCGTGGTATTGCCCATGAATACTCCCCATGCTTACGAGATGGATGATGGATCAGTGATAATGGATAAAGTACAGATGCAAGCGATAATTCAGCTTTCATTCTATCCAGAATCCTCTATCCATGATCCATCATCCGTGATCCATCATCCGTGATCCATCGAATTAACGACATCCAATCAAATAATACCGTAGTAACCCGCTACCTTCCGAGTACCACTGCAAGCAGCATGACATCGGCCGGGGTGATGCCTGCCAAACGCGCTGCCTGACCCAGGGTGGCCGGGCGAAATTGTTGAAGGGTGCCACGGGCTTCGGTACGCAGACCAGTGATCCTCTGATAGTCGATGCTCTGGGGTACTTTCACATCTTCCAATTGCGAAAGCTTTCGAACCTCGCGTTCCTGCCGTTGCACATAACCTGCATATTTTATCTGCGCCACCACCGATTCCACCAGCCTTTTCTGGCCCAAAGCCCAGTCAAGGCCATGTTCCTGCAAACGGGCGGTGACCCAGTCGGGGTCTGATTCAGGTCGGCGAACCCAATCAATCAGTTTCACTCCCTCGTACTGCTTCTGCTCAAGTGCCTGCCCAAGAACGCATCGCATGGACTGTTTTTCTTCGAAAACTTTCCAGCGTTCATCATTCACCAATCCAAGTTCACGACCCAGTGGTGTCAGCCTCTGGTCCGAATTATCCGAGCGCAGTTGCAAGCGGTACTCCGCCCGGCTGGTGAACATGCGATACGGTTCACGCGGCACCTTGGTGACCAGATCATCCATCATCACGCCGAGATAAGCCTGGTCTCGCCGCAGTCGCACCATTTCCTGTTTGCGTAAAAACCGTACCGCATTGAGCCCCGCCAGCAGTCCCTGTCCAGCCGCCTCTTCATAACCACTGGTGCCGTTGATCTGACCGGCCAGAAACAAGCCTTCAACTTTCTTGGTCATCCCGGTGGCATCGATCTGATGTGGCCAGACCATGTCATATTCCACCGCATAGCCGTAGCGAAGGATCTTCGCCTTTTCACAGCCGGGCAGTTGCGCGACGATGCCATCCTGCACATCCATGGGCAGCGAAGTGCTGATGCCGTTGCAGTAAATTTCATCGGTGTCCAGTGATTCAGGTTCCAGAAAAACATGATGACTTGATTTGTCAGCGAACCGGTAAACCTTGTCCTCAATGCTCGGACAATAACGTGGCCCGGTCGAATCGATCTGGCCGTTGAAAAGCGGTGCCCGATCACGGTTGGCGGCAATCAGATCATGAACCGCCTGATTGGTCTGCGTGATCCAGCAGGGTCGCTGAGGCAAGCGTGGAAACGCGCCCGGTTCGCAAGGCACTACCACCGCAGGGACACTTGAGTGACCCTGTCTGGCACCAATTGTTCGACCCACCGCCGTCATATCACTAAACGGCACGGGCGGGTCATCACCCCATTGCACGGGCAACTTGGCAAAATCTATCGTTCGCGCATCGAGCCTTGGCGGTGTCCCTGTCTTCAATCGCCCCAAATCAAAGCCCAGATTACGCAATGCTCCACTGATGCCCTCTGCTGATCCTTCGCCAATCCGCCCGCCTTGCGTTTTGCTCGGGCCGGTGTGCATCAAGGCTCGCATGAATGTCCCTGTCGTGAGCACCACAGCCCCGGCCTGCAATGCAAACACTTCACCTGGTGGATTGCGCACCACCACCCCTGCCATGCGCCCGCCTTCAACCTGCAACCCTTCCACCACCCCGGCAACGATGCTGATTTCCCTGCGGGCCTGCAACATATTCTGCACGCAGGCCGCATATCTGTATTTATCACTCTGACAGCGCGGGCCATGCACCGCAGGACCTTTTGATGCATTCAAAATGCGAAACTGAATTCCGGTGGCATCGGCTGCCAAACCCATGAGTCCGCCCAAAGCATCGATCTCGCGCACCATCTGTCCCCTTGGCCAGTCCGCCGATGGCCGGGTTGCACGACATCACGCCGATCTTGCCCGGATCCATCGTCACCAGCGCGGTCTTTGCCCCGAGGTTGGCGCAGGCCCACGCCGCCTCCGCCCCTGCGTGACCTCCGCCAATGACGATGACTTCATACCTGTTTTGCATAAGCCCGGCGATTATAGGTTCCATTCATCAAGGCTTGATCCTGCTGCCGCCGAGGGCTTGTGCCCCTGTTCAGAGCTCAACCTTTTCCCCGAACTCCGGCACCGTGCACATTCCACCCGCGTAAATCCCGCAGGGTTTCCCCCAATGCCTGCGCTGCATCCTCTTCTCCATGGGTCAGAAATACTCGATTTGGTGCTGGTTTAATAGCCTGTGACCAGAGCACAAGCCCCGGCTGATCCGCATGAGCCGACACACCTTCGAGCCTGCGTATCTGCGCCAGCACCGGGCAGGTTTGCCCATGGATGCGTACCTGCTGGGCACCATCAAGAATCTGCCGACCGAGCGTGCCGTGGGACTGATATCCCACAAACAACACGGTTGCTTCCGGACGGGGCAGGTTGCGGATCAGATGATGCTTGATGCGACCACCGGTACACATGCCCGAACCAGCCATGATGATCGCCGTATCCACGCAACTGGTTGATGGCCATCGACTGCCTGCGACTTCGTGAGAGCACCAATCCTTCAAAATGAAATGGGGATTCATCGTCGGAAAGCATTTCAAGCGTCTGGGGATCGAGGCATTCGGGATGGCGTTTGAACACCTGTGTTGCATTCACCGCCATGGGGCTGTCCAGAAACACCATCAGTTTGGGAATGCGATCAGCCCGGGTGAGTCGGCTGAAGTAAAACAGCAGTTCCTGCGCCCGTTCGATGGCGAAGGTCGGTATCACCAAATTGCCCCCGCGTTCCACTGTCTGATTGATGATCTGCGTCAGTTGTTCTTCGATGGAATGCGAGCGATCGTGTTCCCGGTTGCCATACGTCGATTCGAGAATCAGGTAATCAGCCTTGAGCGGTTTGTCCGGGTCACGAATGATGGGAGTGTGATCCTGGCCGATATCACCGGAAAAGACAATCCGCTTAGTCTGGCCGTTCTCCTTGACCTCCACCTCCAGCCACGCAGAGCCGAGGATGTGCCCGGCCTCGTGCCAGGTAATGGTCAGGGACTCGCTCAGATGCAGAGGTTTGTTGTAATCCACACGGTGAAACAGTGCCAGAGTTTTTTTGTGCATCATCAATGGTGTACAAAGGTTCATAGGGATGGGGTGACTTGCGTCCCTCCCGGGCGTGACGTTTTTGCTTGAACGCGACATCCTCTTCCTGCAACCGGGCAGCATCTTCGAGAATCAGCCCTGCCAGTTCCACGGTGGCGCTGGTGGCATACACCTGCTTGTGAAAACCTTCCCTCACCAGCCGTGGCAGCAAACCGGTGTGGTCAAGGTGCGCATGGGTCAGCAGCACCGCATCAATGTTGCGTACATCCAGCGGATATGAAGCCCAGTTGCGATCAAGGTATTGCCGTTCCTGAAACAATCCGTAATCGATGAGCAAACGCTTGCCGCCTGCTTCGAGGTAGTAACGCGAACCGGTTACCTGCTTATTGGCACCCATGAAGGTCAGTTGCATGTCATTGATTCCTTTCACCTTAACCACGTCGTACCCTGTGAGTCAGCGAGCAAGGTATGGCTAATCTTCGATCATTATTTTTTACGATTCTGATTGGTACTCAAATATTTGGCCTTCTGTTCACTTACTCGTTTTATATTTTTTAGGCTCCTCGACCACTTGTATTTAACCGCTCGCTTCCGCTTGCGGCTCTGACGGATGCTGGAAATACACAAAATGGTGGGTCCACTCGCCGACTCGCTTGACCCACCCTACTTCTGGCCATTGTCCACTTGACCACTTTATTTCCGCACATACACCTTGCGCCAAATCCACTCCCTTTCCTGCCAGTTCCACTCTCTGCTGCTTCGACTGTGATGTTCGCGCACCCGGTACAAACGTTCCTCTTCCAGTTGCCAATCTTCCCCAATCGACGCAAGCATGGGTCCGGAGTGATGGCCGCTGGTTGGGGTCCCGGTTCATAACGTTCCCACACGTCAATCGATGAACCCTCTGATCCTTGCCCACCTGCGGGCCCAATGATTTCCAATCGATGGTGTATTGCCCACGGAACCGACGATTGAATTGCCCGCTGCGCACATCTTCAGGGATCGGCAAAACCCTTGCCTGCAGGCACCAGTAATATCGCCCATGGATCGATTCGACCAGTTGCGCTGGCGACCAGTTTTCGCGTCGATCCCCCCATACCTTGTATCCAATGAGCTGGGTGGTTCCCCGCTGCGATTCCGCCAACCTCACATCCGCAGCCGCCTCGCTCCACGGGGCATCGGTATCCAGATGGATACGCGCAAAAAAAGTACCCAGATTCAAAACGATGACCATGCCGATCACCGCCAATCGCAATGCCAGCGTTGGCAGACGAAGCAGCAATATTGCAGCCGCGATCCACAACGCTGGCTGGATTACCCCCAGGTACCGTGGCCACCACATCAGCACCCATTGCAGCTTCATGGCCTGAGCCTTGAGCC
>JAAUTM010000047.1 GCA_012031455.1 Phycisphaerales bacterium | reverse complement strand
ACTTGCGAAAGCGACGGTCCAGTAGCGTCGTTTAACATAGAAAACAAAGAGGCAGAGAGTGGCTCCCGAGAATCCGCTATCAACACAGAGGAACTTCGTGAAATTCGAATCCGTCCAATGGATCTTCATGGCGAGTTCAACAGGCAAGCTTCTATGGGGCAAATTATTGCGGAAGGGAGGACTAGGAATTATATTAATCGCCTCGATCTAGAAAGCCTCGACGATTCATTGTCGTTATTAGATGAAGTTGGGTATTTTTATTACCCTGGCCACTACCCTCAATCTTTTAGCCCTCGTCCGATTGATCACATTCACACCATCTTGAGTAACCGGCGAGTAATTAAACTCTATCAAGACCTGCTCTTGCTGAATGAAAATGATCGCAGCGAGGTTTTGTTAGATGCTTTCGAGAACTACTTGGCACAATATCAAGCCATTGCGACTCGGTTTGCAATTAATTCGCCCCAACTTCATGAGCATGGGTATTTGGAGTGGTCGCGCATCTCAGATGGCGTAGATCTCCCTCGCACGGCAGTGGGAACGCGACATGCGTTGCAGTCTTTGGCGATTCTGATGAGTATTTTGGGTGGCGACGAAGTGCTCGCTCCACTACAGAAAGCGTTTGAGTCTCCGCTGATCGGAGCACCTATGCAAGAGGAAGCGTACGATGCGAAGATGCTACAGATGATGCGGCATAGCCCCTTATTTCCGAAGGAAATTCAGGTACAAGTTGCTTATCACCTTCTCGGTTCCGAAGCCAAGGCTAATATGCCACAGGCCAATGTGGAAACTCTGAGGGTTCCGAACTACAAGAGTCAGGTTACAAGATACGATATTCTTCACAGAGCGGGACAGCCTGTCGATTACCAACATGGATTTTACGATCTAGAATTTGTGACGGTTGTGGATCAACCATTAATTGACCGCTTCATGCCTGCACCTCCGCGACAGTCCAGGCCTCTGTCGGGGTTGTCTCAGTCCGGGCAGCCCCCGCAATCCGCTCCGCCTTCCGCCCCGTGAACTGTTCCCAGCGCGGCACTGACCTGGTCGACTCACGGGGGAGGTCCAAAATGTCCGGCTTCGCCCTTTTTCATCGGGAATTAGGCAGCTTTTCGATGATAATGCTTGAGCAAACCACCCAACCACTGTTGCCGTTGGATTTGCCCTATCGTCACGGGTTCAGCCGGTGGCGGTACGGCGTCTGGGGGAGCTTCCGGGGGAGGCGGTGGCGTGCCCGTCTGGGATTGTACAGCATTCGCGTTCTACACACTCTCCATTTTGCTCCGGTCCGACGGCCTGAACGCGCATCAGGACACAATGCCCCAGATGGTTTCAAGGAAAACCGCCATTTGTTGATCGCTCTGCCAGAGCGGGTGCTCACGCATCGCCAGCACACCAGGCGCGGTCGAGCTGCCGAAATCCGACTGCACCAACTCGACACAAGATCGCACCTGTGCGTCAGCCGCGAAGTGCCGCATGTTCACCTGCACCAGATCGTGTTCTGGTTCGGTTAACATTGCTATGATGCGGAAAACGTCCAAAGCGTGGTGACGGCCCAAGTCTTTGTCAGCATCATTCCGCCGGTCGCGGTATGCGGTGAGCTTCATCAGCAGATAACTGAACGGATGCGGAATCATGACTGGCGTGGTTAACGCCTGGCCAGTCGAGAGCCTCCCAGTTACCTTGATCACCAAGGGTGCCTCCGTCAACGCCAAAGCGCCATCGGTGGGATGTGCATGGAGTTTGGGATGATCCGCCGCCGCAGGTCTGGCTCGGCGGCTATCGGCGCTGATGGCTGAATTATTCTTGAGCACATCGAGTTGCGCCGTCAGCAGATCAATTTTGACCACCTGCGTGGCGCTGATTCTCCGGATAAACTGCAGGTACTCCGAGCCCTCGACGACCTGGTAAATCAGCTTGTCTAGCGCGGCGCGGAGGGCGGTCATAGAACGTACATCTGCAACCAATTCAGCCGACAACATCAGGTCCAAATCCTGTGTCGCCCGCGGCACGGGCCATAAATTCATGTCGATCAGGGTGCGGACGCCCGCCCCTTCCAGATGCAGTTGCTTGAGGTACAAACCATAGCCTCCGCCCAGCAGGATGCCATGCGCATCGTCACCCAGCGCGTGCAGCAGATCCAGCAGGCTGGTTCGCAAGAGGCCGTCGTTCATGTGGCGGCCCCCGTCTCGCTCAGGATGGCGCTACGAATCTGCTCTGCAACTTCCTTCTGCCGCTTGTCGCCACTTGCCATCTCCAGCCAGGCCTGGATTGGCGAAGCGGCCAGGTTCGGCCGGGCATCGAAGTAGACCAGCTGGTCCTCGGTCTGAATCAGCCGCAGGTTGGCAAATGTACGGGTCTCCTTGGCTTCAGCGCCGAGTCGCTCGAGCAGCGTGGCGGGGGACATGCGACAATAGCAGGCGACGATCGGTTCGCCAGCCCAGGCCGCGTGCTCGACTGCCGAAGCCTCGCCGGTGCGCACCAAGCCGCCGTTGCGGGCGATCCCCTGCAATCGGGTCAGCAACTCGGAGACGGGAAGAGCGACCTTGCCCATCCACGTGTTGCTCATCTTCGGCGGTTGGTATGCATCCAGCAGACCTTCAAGCAACCGTTCGGGCTGGATTACCCGTACGGCATTGCGGTTGGGGCGTTCGATAACCAGGTCCGCTTCGAGCCGCTGGAGAACCTTGGAGACCATACTCATCGTCAGCGAGCCGCGCCGGCTGCTAATGGCTTCACGAATCCCACCCAGCACCTGAAACTGCCGCTCCAGCAGCAGCACGCGCGCCACCAACGAGCCATCGCCTCGGTAAGCCGAGCGAATCGGGGAGCTGTCGGGGTATTGGTTGGGGTTGCCCGTCTTGTAGAACAGAAACTCGCCGGGGACCTCGATGGCGGCGTTGCCGCTAAAATCAATGGCGCTGATGCCAGCGTCGAGTAATTGGTCGAGTTTCTCGCGGCTGAAATAGGGCGCGATGATCATGGGCCGTCCCTGTTCCGGCTTGCTGATATACTCACGGACCCGCTCGATAGCCATTTTCAGCGTCAGTGGTTTAGCGTTGCGGCGGAGTTCAGCCACAAAGCGATAAGAACGCCCGCGCCACACTACTTCGAGGATGGTTTCCGCACCCCGGGCACGCTGGCTGGCCAAGACCTGAATCTCCAGGGGCGGAACCGTCAGGCCGCTCTCCCGCAGCATCGTGTCGAAGTTGATATCGTTCATTTTCCTCATATCGTCATTTTCCGATGTCGGAAAATAGTATATTATAGGAAATTCTGAAGTCAAGATTTCCTGTGACCTAGTCCACTTACGGGGGAGTCCAAATTGCCGGGGAGCTTCTGGCGGAGCAACTCGATCTGCAATTGCAGGAATCGAATTTGGACGCTTCGGCGAGCCGACCAGTGTTCCGCAAGCAGCACAAGCAGCACTTGAACCCAGCGTGGCCCCATTGTTGCTATCCCGAATCGCACAACGTAAGTCCAGTATTGACAACAGCCCGACATTATGGACCAGATCCGGGGGCAAAGGATTGCCAAGGAGCGGGGGCCCGACGGTGACCGCTGCCAGCGATCATGAACCCGGGCTCAGGGTCATAACCAGCCAGTCGTTGATACAAGTCGGGCATGGGGCCTGCAACACAGCTTTCAGCCAGTCTCATCACCAGCCGCAAGTGTGTTAGAAATGTGCTAGTTTGCAAAAACCATCGTTAAATCGAGCGAAAACAATATTGCTTTCAGCGGGATAGGTCTCTGTTTGTTGGTTTTGGCTTGCTGAATAGGGTTTGGACCACACTACACGCCCTCACCCGACTCGGTCGCCGCAGCGACACTCGTCACCCTCTCCCGGTGGGAGAGGGAGTACAAGACGCTACATTCGAACTCACTTTGCTCTCGACCTGCCATCGCTGAGTGTATCCACATCGTCGTTGTCTTTCCGGAGTGCTCAGCTGGTGATGCATCCGTCGACGGTGCACAACACTCCCGCTCCCTTACAGTCGCGGCTCGTGGATGCTTTCAATCGTGGCTCGTAGATACGTTTGCCCAGCCGTCGGATTACCTCGGATGGTAATTTCGATGGGTTGGCAGAACGCTATATTTAGTATCCGCTTAATTTGATACCAATACTTACCCGCCATTGCTGGGCATGGCGCGGATGCGCTGGAGCATGGGGATCATGCCTTCCTCAAGCACCTGATCCCAGCCCATGCGGGATACCAGTTTCTTGCCGGTGTCGATGAGCTCCTGCAACTGGGCATCGCTGCGGGCAAGGCGCTGAACAATCTGGCGGGCCACATCCGCAGACACTTTCCATTCCAGATTGTCACGTTCCAACTGGCTCATGGCCTTGATTTCATCCAGTGCTTTATCATGATCCAGCCTGGTGAAATCAGCGATGACCACATTGGGCGTTCCCTTGTTCCCGGTGACATGATCGACAAAACCCTTGCACCCGCAAACATTGGAAACCACACAGATCGCCCCGCAGGAAAGAGGCTCCAGCGGACTGATGCCAAAGGGTTCGTAAGTGGCCATGCCGAATTCGACATCGGTGCCACGGCGGAGGTCGGAGATATCCATCTTTGCTGGCAGGCGTTTGCCAATGAGCGACTGCGACCAGCCGAATTGATTGACCAGCACCACCTGAATGTTTTGATGAAGGGCGTTGAACTCGTCGGCATCACGTCCCAGGCCAACCTCCGGCCCCACCAGATCGGGATAGCCTTCCCGGTGGTTGCGTGGCCAGCCGTAGTGTTCCTCCATGCTCAGCACATCCTGCGGGCGACGCACCCCGCCACCGGTGGTGAGGATGTAAAGCACACCCTTGCGATGCTCTTCGCCCAGGAGCCGGTCCATTTCGTGACAGACGCGCAGGTCACGCCAAAAGGCCCTTGCTGATTACGGGGCGAGTGATGTGCGTCATCAGGACTTCCGGGCGATACCCCAGAAGTTTCTCAGAGTAGTCCTGCAACATGGTTCGGCTGGCCTGCTTGGATTTCATGGTGCAGGGGATCACCGGCAGGCCGTTGTAAACCACATCAATGGGAATGTCGTCAAAGTGGCGACCCAGAAAGCGGAACTCATCACGGACATAATCGCCTACTGCGATCAGACCATCACAGAGGTGGGTACGGGAGATCAGACCATGGCGGAAATATCCGTCCATGGAGCCGAACACATCATCGACATAGAGCTTGAGGTCGCGTGCCTGGCGCAGGGCGTTGTAGAACATGGTGTCGTGGCCGGGGTGGTCCTCGACCAGTCGGCGCACGGTGGAACATTCGTGGGCGTGGAACACGGTGCGGAACTTGGTCGGCCCATCGTGGATGGCCTGGAGCACGGCGGGCATGCCCATGAACTCATGCGAGAACATCACACAGGGCAGATCTTCACGATGCATGATCGCCAGCAGGGCGTAGTAGCAAGGCTCCGCCAGGCGCATGTATTCTTCATAATCCCAGGCGCTTTCGTACTTCCAACTGGGCAGGCCGAAGCGTTCCCATAGTTTGAATTTGAAACGGTTGAGCCGGTCAGGGTTGATGCGGAAGGTGTCGATGAGCAGCACTTCGGCTTCACCGGTGCGGTTGAGGCCCGGCGGGTTGTAGTGCCGCTTGCCATAAACGATGGCGGTGTTGAAGGCCCACTCGATGGGTCGAAGTTTGTCCGCCAGTTGCAGTTTGTCGATGTTATCGACGGAGCTGTAAAGCACCTCGCCATGGTCACCCAGACGGGATTGCGGATCGACAGCCCCCTGCGTGGAGGTTGGCCCGACAAGGATGGTGCGTTTGACCTGCTGCTGATAGACCGGACTGGTGATCATGCCTTCGAGAACAGCCCCGATACCGCCGAGTTGTTCGACAGCCTCATGGGTGACATGCGCCAGGGTCAGGCGATCATCACCACGGGCTTTGGACAGGTTGGAAGGAGCGTCAGTGGTTGAAGGGGTCGCTTTTAATTTCGCACGGGCCATGGGGCGAATCCTTGTGTGGGGTGATCTCGGCTGGATGTATCAAAGAGCCAGTTCCGGATTGATATCGATACCAATCGCGACATAGAAACTCACGCACAGAGAATCCATCAATCGCTGGTATTGTTATCGGCCAAGGGATTCATTTGTGTCCCGAAAAACTTTGGAGTGATATTCAGTGGTGACAATCACCCCGGTGGTAACTGACTGGGGTCAATGCCGGGGCCAGCGTTTTGTGTACCTGAATTCCTTGAACCTTTGGGCCGGGCGGGCATGGCCACTGCCTGGACATCCCCGACGCTTGAACCGCGTGGCATGGCAATCACACCGGTGCGGGCCAGTTCGACGATGCCAAAAGGGGCCATCAGGTCGATGAACGCTTCCATCTTGTCTTCGGTTCCTGACAGTTCGATCATGAGTTTATCCGGGCTGACATCGACGATTCTTCCACGAAACAGGTTGACCAACTCGATGATTTCGCTGCGCCGTCCCGGGCCATCGGTGCCAGCGGTGGACACCTGCACGAGCATCAGGTCGCGCTCGACATAGGGCACTTCCTTGTAGTCCACCACCTTGACCACCGGGGTGAGCTTGCCCAGCTGCTTGCGGACCTGTTCCATGATGGCATCGCTGCCGGTGACCACGATGGTCATGCGGGAAAGCTCAGGGTTTTCGGTACGTCCAACCACCAGGCTGTCGATGTTGAACCCGCGTGCGGCGAACATGCCCGCAACTTGGGCCAGCACGCCCGGTTCGTTGGTGACCAAGGCTGCAATCACGTGACGACTGGAGATAGTTTCATTCATGATGGCCACATGATACGACATGCTTGCCATCAGCGCAACCGGAATATGCAGTTTGTCGGAAAAGCGGACCTTCATACGCATGTCTGATAATCAATCCCTCAAGTTGAGCCAATATCGAACCGATATAAAGTTTGAGGCGCGATCCCTCTTATCTGGGTGACCCATGAGCGTGCTTGGCAACCCCATCTCATCGTCCGTGGCCGGAGGCATGGTGCAAGCCCCTCAGGCTGCCCGTGCCAAACAGTCGCAGGACGGCCAGCCTCAAAACGAAATCCGCAAGGTCCGTGAATCGTTCGAAGCCCATATGCAGGCATTGGATGAATCCGACAGCAGCGATTCAGCCACGCACTTGCATGTGGATGCCGAATTGCCGGAGCATCAATCGCCCGATGGCCGCAAACGCCGACGCAGTGAAAATTCTGCTCCGTCTGATTCCACCGAGCTTTCCAACGAATTACCTGCCTCGCCCCCATCCCCTCCCACCAAGCCCGGCAGTGACGACACGCTTTACAGGCATCTGGATGTGGTGATCTGAATCTGGTCAAATTCATCTGACACCGTGCCCAGCTTTCACCTAAGAAATTCAATCCCAGTCTGATTGGGTATCGGAACAATGGTAACCCGCAAGGGATAGGTCTTTCTTATTCGTTAAGCATGTTTTCCTGTTCATGTTGCTGATTCTAAGCTAATTCACATAGGGATAAACACGGTTGTAAAAGTACAAAAAATCTTTATATTAATATTCGTTTCGTGCGTTTGGGTATCGATACGCTGTATATTTACCGCTTGTGAGAGAGGGGATATGTCCAAACACTTATCAGTGTTCTTCCTTGGTTCTATTAATACGACTGTAGCCAGCCGATGTAATCGGCCCGTGCAAGCATCCTGGCAGGGAGCGGAAGCCCTTGAGCCGCGCAAGATGCTCGCTGGGCTGCGCCGACGCTCACGCGCATCGATCCGGTGGGCTGACGGTCATCAGCCCGCAGGCTGCCACAGCTTTGACCATCAGCTACGACGACCTGCGCGAATCCTCCAACGCTGCGGACGCCAC
>JAAUTM010000046.1 GCA_012031455.1 Phycisphaerales bacterium | reverse complement strand
CCTGTCTGTCCGGTACATGTAACGTTATAACTTGTAACGTTAAAATATTACACCAGATTGGCAGTTTGTCAAGGTCCAAATCATAAAATTTGTCAAAATCTGGTGAGCGCTGGCGGAGCAACCGGATCGAGCGATGATTGACCTGCCTGAGCAACGATACGGGTGCAGGGGACCAGCGAAAGACAGCCTCGCATCATCCAAGGTCTAAGGCATTCGCTATTGAGCTTTCGTCGCACTATCGTTGAATGCTTTCAACTGCCTGGCAAAGTGAGGGCTGGGTACCGGGCCTTGCAGCAGCGGGTCTTGAGTTTCACGCATCCACTGCAACAGGCTGACACGCAACTTCTCCAAAATCGGTTGGTGATGTGCATCGGCAACGAGGTTGTGCGTTTCATTCGGGTCGGTCTGCAGGTCGTAAAGTTCCTCCAGCGTTCGCCTTCGCCAGTCGTGTTTCATGTAGTGCCGCCGGGTTTCCGTCGCCAGACGCAGGTCCTGAAAAATATTCACTTCAAAATGACGGATGTATTTATAGCGATCCGTCCGCACGGCCCGGCTGGGGTCGTAGGTATCGTGGTAGGTTTTTTCAGTAAAGATCGTTTGATTGGGCTGATAGGCCCGCCCCTCAAGGAGAGGCAGATAGCTGCGACCACTGATGTTGCCCGGTACCGCGATCCCGCATGCCTCCAGCAGCGTCGGCAGCAGGTCCACCTGACTCACCATGTCATCGATGACGCGACCTTGACCCCAATTCCCGGCTGGGTAACGAATAAACAGAAACACACCTGTCCCCGCATCGTATAACGTCCCCTTGGCGCGGGGGAAATCGATGCCATGGTCCGTGGTGAATACAAAGATGGTGTTTTCGGACAACCCCAGACGGTCGAAGGTATCAAGTATGTTTCCCAGTTCATCATCTAGTCTGCGTATGGCTCCCTGGAATTGAGCAACCTCACGACGCACTTCGGGCAGGTCTTTGAGATAAGGGGGTATGGTCAGTCCCAGTGTTTCATCCGGCGGGGTATCGAAATCCGACCATGCATGATGAGTTTCATGACAGCCCATCTGCATATAGAAGGGCTTGTCACCTTGATTGTTCTTCACCCAGTTTTCAATTTCACGGGCATGGTTCCGAAGATCGCCCCCGCCGTTGTACCAGCCACCCGGCCCTGAAAGGCACTGCTGAAAACCCTGCTTCTGCCAATGGGGGGTTTCATGCTCAAACCCGCAAAGCACAGTGTTGTAACCGGCATCGTTGAAAATGGTGGCGGCATGGCGTTCGCCCGGATAAAAATCAAAGCCGCCCACCATGTCACTGGTCAGACCCATAACACCATTCTGATGCGGGTAACGCCCCGTGACACAAGCCGCCCGTGCCGGGGAACAGAGCGGCGAGGTGCAGAAACTATGGGCAAAGCGAACCCCTTCGCGTACCAGCCGTTCACAGTTGGGGGTGTGCACTGTCTTCACCCCGTAAGGCGAAACATGGCAGCCGGTGTCATGCGGAATGAACAAAACAACATTGGGACGAGGGTTCATGGCTTTACTCCGTTGTGGATCAGGTGACAATCATGCTGTAACTTTACCACCGACTTTTGCTGACAGATTGACATAGCGCATTAGGATATCAGTGTACATGATGATTCGTCGATGGAGCACAGGCTAAGGCTAGCATCAAGTGGAGGTTCTTCATAGGAACACAATCTCGGCTTGTAAAGGGGTGGTCTGTAGTCAAAGGAAATGAATCATCCTGACACTCTTCCTGGCCATGCATTCATACGAGCCTTCAGTTAATTAACAGTCCAGACGCCTATCCCACCCAGACAAGCTTATAACAGGCTCTACGTTAACATTGAGGATAGTAAGATGGGAATGTCAATGTGCATATCACAAGGGGATATAATCCACGAATTCGACCTACCCATGGAAGTGGCCGATGTTCTGGTTCAATATGGTCATATATTTGACCCTGAGGGTACCACTAGCTGCTACGGACATTCAATTCCCTGATGTTGATCAGTCGATATTGCGTGTTTTGCCAGGGAGGGCCAATTTCATGCGTCATCGACACGAACTCACCGATTCTCAGTGGAACCGAATCGAACCGCTCTTGCCGGGCAAGGTCGGCGATCCCGGACGCTCGGCGGCGGACAACCGCCTGTTCGTCAACGCCGTGCTGTATGTGCTCAACACCGGCATCCCCTGGGCTGATTTGCCCGAACGTTTCGGCAAGTTCAACACCGTCTGGAAACGCTACGACCGCTGGTGCAAGACCGGGGTGTGGGAACGTGTGGGCCGGGCGTTGGGCAACGCCAACCTGACCGCTGTGCACGAGGAGGTGCAGGTGGATTCGACCAGCGTCAAGGTCCATCCCACCGCCTCGACGGGCCGGCGACAACAGGGTGAAAAAAACAGGACGCCGACCAGCGACGGTGCCTCGGCCGGTCACGAGGCGGACTGACGACCAAACTGCACGCGGCGGTGGATGAACGGGGCCAACTGCTGCGATTGATCGTCACCCCCGGTCAACGCGGCGACGCCCCGCAGGCCCCGGCACTTCTGGAGGGCCTGCGTGCCGGGCATGTGCTGGCCGATGCCGGTTACGACAGCGACGCGATCCGCACGCTGGTCCGCCAGATGAAAGCAAGGGCGTGCATCAAGCCCAACCCGACCCGCAAACGCAAGAAACGCTACGACCGCCAGCGATATAAGCATCGCAACGTGATCGAGCGGTTCTTTCGGCGAATCAAGCAATGCCGCCGGATCGCCACCCGCTACGAAAAGAAGGCGGCCAACTTCTCGGCTTCGTCTGGCTCGCCTCGGGAATCACGACGAAAGATGAATGTCCGTAGCAGCTAGAGCAATCGGTTGAGTCGGGGCATCAATTAAGTAACATTATAATTTTTTTTATAATAAATACAGATTGGTTCCGATTTAAAGTCTAATAAATTATCAGTAGTGTCCGGTCATAAGTTGAATAGTGTTAGTTGGTTACGATCAACACCCTCCGAAACTTGCGCGCCGTGTTGCGAAAACAGCTCGAAAACAGGCACTTTTTCGCTCAGCGCCACGCTGAGCACCGCGAATATTTCGTTCAGTTCCCCCGACAGTTGATAACGATGCTTCAGTCGCACCACCAGCACGAAAACGATCACCGCCACCCACACCTGCGTCTGCACGGCGTTGGGCGATGTGCCGAAGAACGCCTTGATGTGCAGGTGTTGCTTGACCCATTTGAAGAACAGTTCGATGCGCCAGCGTTTGCGGTACAGCATGGCGATGGTCAGCGCATCGAGCGTCAGATGATTGGTCAGGAACGTCAGGCGTTTGCCGGTGTCGGGATCGACGTAGCGGATCAGACGGAGCGTATCGGGATAGAGCCGGCGCGACTTGGGGCCGCGCAGACGGATCAGCCGGTCCCGGATCACCGGGCCGTCCGGTTCGACGGTTCGGCGTTGACGCACGCCGAAGTCCAGGTTGCGTTTGGCGCGTGTCACGAAGAACGCCCCGGCGGTGTGCAGGCGGTACAGCCGGGCGAAGTCGATGTAGCCCTTGTCCATCACATAGAACGCGCCGGCTTGCGGGGCGATCTGGTCGAGCATCCACAGATCGTGCGTTTTGCCCGGGGAAATCCGCACGAACACCGGAATGCCAGCGCCCACGTCGAAGACCGTGTGCGCCTTGATCGCCGCCTTGCGATGCCGGAACACCGCCCACGGAAACAGCTTCAGGCACAGGTCGATGGTCGTCGAGTCGATCGCATAGACCCGCGCCTGCAGTCGGCGCAGGTCCGTGTCGATCGGAAGTTCCGAACAGGCCGTGGTGATCATCGCCAACGCCGTGTCCCGGAAGATGCGGTAGTCGCGCTTCTGGTTGGCATCGGCCAGCGTGCTGCGCGCCGGGGCGGCCCGAATGCCGCAATGATAACGGCGCGGCCCCAACGCCCGCAGACACAACACCGTCTCCCGCAAACTGGTTCTGCCGGTCACCTGCGCGAAGATCATGCACAGCAACTGGTCCATGCACGACAGCCGCCGCACACGCCGCCGGCCGTCGTAACGACGCACCGCGTTGTCGAATGCCTTGCGGGGCAACAGTTCCACCAGTTGAGCGAAGACGGTATGCCCCTGATTCATGAGCGACTCCTTGCCGCCGGAAGGCCGCAAGGATGCCAGAAATCGTCATTAAAATTGAAATCGTGTACCGGGTCATACTGTTCTCAAACCATTACAATACAAGCATCAAGCCAACTTACTGCCGTTCCTTAACCGGACACTACTGATATTTAAATGGAAATCTTAACCCAGTATTTCGGTGAGGGAAGCGCATGAAATACATGAATAAAAGATCGTGTGGTTTCGTTGCTGTTACGGCGGTAATTGCTTTTATATCTATTGTTGTAGTTAATCGCATTGCTTCACAGGTAAACTCCAAAGACAGAATGCTAGAAACCATTCTGAGGCATTGGTTCGCACATCTTTTACGCTTTTAGTGTTGTCCGTTTTTATTAAACAAGGGATTGCAAGAAATGACGTACCAAATTGTTTATCTAACGAAAAAGCAACCGCATGGATTGGGTATACAAAAGAAACATGGGAAATGTTTGCAAATAATCCGGACATCTCGGACCTCGACCGTTCTATTGCTGAAGTTAACGGGCGACTCATGGTGGTCGATGGCTGGGGGCGCGAAATTATAATTGTGTCTCATAATAGTGTGCCGGTAGCCATATTGAGCATGGGAGCTGACGGGAAAGTTGATCCTCTTGAATCTTATCGAGATGACATCATATATTATATTGATCGTAACTTGTATGGAGGTATATATGTGGTAGACGGTATAAGATCGGTAACAGGGACTAGACAATCAGCGGAAATTGACAATGGCAACCAAACCAAATGAAATGGGGCCTGTATCGCCGATTCCCGGAACCGTTGGCCGTCATCCCGTACCAAGATAATAATATGTCCTCATACATAATGAAAGGCGTAAGCGCATGCCAATGTTATATCGTATTATATTTATAATATTCATCATGGCGACAGGCTATTCTTCCCGGTATACCTATCATTATGGTGAAGATGATATGCATTATCTGGTAGGCTGTTGGAGAACACCTGAAGTATTAACAGATACGCTAGGCCCAGCATTTACTGAACTAGTAATTGATACTCATGGCAATGCTGTGTGGAGGGTGTATGCAACAGGTGATGGCGAGACATTATTGCATCCTGGCATTAAGGGTAATATTGATACACAAAGTCAAACCATTACGTTTGACACACCGAACCCATTTGGCATAATAACCACTTATAGCTTATCAAATGTAGGCAGCATGACAATGATACAACATGATCCAGAATCTGATACCCGAACGGAAGTGATATTTTACAAAAAAATACTTGCTGACGAATAAAGGTGTCAGGATTGCTCCGTCGTAAACAATCTGTTTGACAACTACGCCTTGATCTTGTGCCCGACCGTTGTTGGCGGAGTATGGATACCCGGTGCCATTTCCCATGAGTGGTGATCCAGGGGTGGCTTATCAGAGCCACGACCCCCCGGAATCCCCGGCACCCCCCGGGCCCCCCCGTGGGCGGAAGCGAGTGATGGCAGGGGAAGTGGCCAAGTGGTCAAGTGGCCGAGTGGCCGAGTCAAAGAACCCACGCCGTATCGGCGTGGGCTTCAATCAGTGCGGTAGGGTGGGTCAAGCGAGTCCGCGAGCGGACCCACCATCATCATGCACCAGCCTGAGCAGCGAGGGATCATGATTTCGAATTTAGCAGCAAGCAGCTGTTGAAGCCGTCGAATTTCGGATTTACCGATCAACCGACTCCCCGATCAACCGACCCACCGACTCACCGATCAACCAGCTCACACCGCATCGGCCACGAGCACCCGGGGCAGGCTTTGATGGTCGGCCAGAATGCGCGGGTTGGTCAGACCCGGTGCGGAGCGTGCCAGTTCAAGCACGATGGTTTTATGCACCGCTGCAACTTCAATAAGCAATTGCGCAGGGTGGTCCAAATGCTGATGAGCCAGGGCGATCAGCGGACGAATGTATTGCAGACCATCGGCCCCGCCCCGCAGCGCAGACGTAGGCTCATAATTTTTCACATTCGGTTCCACATCCTCCCACTCGCTGTCCGGGATGTAAGGCGGGTTGCTCACCAGATAGCGCAACTTTTCACCCACCAGCGGAGCCAGCAGATCACCCTGACGAAATTCGATGCGGTCAGCCACCGCATGGGTCTGTGCATTTTGTCGCGCGATGTCCAGCGCAGCAGGGGAAATGTCCGTGGCGATGATGCGGGCCTGAGGGATGTGTTTGGCCAGACTGATGGCAATACAGCCCGAGCCTGTGCCGATGTCAGCAATCAGCGGGTTGGCAAAACCGGGGGTTCGCCGGGCATGCTGGATGATGTGTTCCACCAGCGTTTCCGTGCTTGGCCGAGGGACCAGCACGGCGGGGGTGACGGCAAACATCATTGACATGAACGGGGCCTGGCCGACCAGATAATCCACCGGTTCGTGTCGCAAAGCCCGCTCGACGAGTTCCCGAAAGGCATTGCGTTCTTTCTCCGAAGCAGGCCGATCCGGGTCCATGTATAGTTTCAACCGGGCGACACCCAGCACATGAGCCAGTAACATCTCCGCGGACAGCCGTGGGGAGTCAATGCTCTTGCGGGTGAAATAATCCGTGGTCCAGGCAAGCAGTCGCCGGGTGGTCCAGGGAGCATCGTGACGCGGCACAGCAGGCATGCGTGAATTGTAAACACAAAGAGGTGGATGAGTGATGTTGCACTAGGTGTAGGGTGGGTCGATCGAGTCGGCGAGTGGACCCACCAACTTCTTGATGCCGCGCACCTGCGGTGCGTCGCTAAACAAATACATAACCGACTCACCGACCCACCGACTCACCAAACAACCAACCTATACAAACATGTGGATTGCCAACACGATTAACGATTTGCGGAAGCACCGTCACGCCTTATCCGGGAGCGTGGCCTTTGTACCCACGATGGGGGCGCTCCACGAGGGCCACCTCTCCCTGGTCCGGGAAGGGTTCGCGCACTCAGCTCACGTGATCGTGAGTATTTTCGTCAACCCCACCCAATTCGGCCCCAAGGAAGATTTCAGCAAATACCCCCGTCCTTTGGAAAAGGATCTGGCGCTATGCCAGCAGGCTGGGGTGACCGGAGTCTTCGCACCTGAGCCAGATGAAATGTATCCGCCGGGCCTGCCCGCTTGCCAAGTCAATGTGCCGACGGTCGCGCAAGAATTGGAAGGCCAGTTCCGACCGGGACATTTTCAGGGAGTCTGCCGGGTCGTTGCCAAGCTCTTCAACATGGTCCAGCCAAATGTCGCCTGCTTTGGGATGAAGGATTACCAGCAGCTTCAGGTCATCACTGCCATGACCCATGACCTTGCCTTCCCCATGGAGATTGTCCCCTGCCCCACCTTGCGCGAGCCTGATGGTCTGGCGATGAGCAGCCGCAATGTGTACATCACCCCCCAGCAGCGACCCAAAGCCCTGGCGCTCAAACACGCGCTGGACCTGGCACGCACCCTGATCGAAGATCAGCACATCACCGATCCGCAGATCGTGGAGCAGGCCATGCACGACACGCTCAAAGCCGCGGACTTCGCCATCGACTATGCCACCCTTCGCCATCCGCATACCCTGGCCCAGTTGTCCGTGATTGATCCAAGTGTCATCGGCAACGTGGCAGCATTAATCGCCGTACGCTGGCCCAATGTGCGCCTCATTGACAATCAGCTCATCGCCCCTGGCTCGTTGCGCTGATTGAAAAGCTTTATATCATGCGGGCATGAGCCAAACACCTTTGCGAATCGGCATCATCGGCGGATCGGGTCTGGCAGATGCCCTGGGCGTACCCCAAGGCCGCACCGAGCAGCCCGACACACCCTTGGCAAACCCAGCGGACCACTCACCTCAACCCCAGTC
>JAAUTM010000045.1 GCA_012031455.1 Phycisphaerales bacterium | reverse complement strand
AAGGCGATCTGGGAACCCCTGTTCACGTTTCACGGGTTTCGCTATGTCGAATTGAAACTGGAAGATGAACAGGGCCAGCCTGTCACGGATATCGCTGTGGATGCGGGCTGGGTCACCGGTGTGGTGCTGTATGCGCGGATGGCGGTCCACGGGGAATTTGATTGTTCTCATGAACTGGTCAATCAGTTGCAGCACAACATTGTGTGGGGGCAGAAATCCAACTTCCTGGAAGTGCCCACCGACTGTCCGCTAACGCGATGAACGAATGGGCTGGACGGGCGATGCACATGTGTTCATTCGAACTGCCTGTTTCAACATGGACAGCGCAGCGTTTTACAGCAAGTGGCTCACCGATTTGAGCGATGCCCAATTGCCCGATGGCGATTACACCAAAGTGGCGCCGGATTACATGAAATCCGAAGGTGGGCCAGGCTGGTCGGATGCCGGGGTGATCTGCCCTTGGACGCTTTACCAGTGTTACGGGGACATCCGCATCCTTGATCGGCAATACCCATCGATGCAGAAATTTATGCAGTGCCTTGCAAAGCAGGATTATCTGAACCGGCACAACTTCGGCGACTGGCTGCATCATGATGCGGTTACGCCGCTGGATCTGCTGGCGGTGATGTTCCATGCCCACTCGCTGGACCTGATGAGCCGGATCGCCGGGGTGCTTGGTAAGAAGAAGGATGCAACCCATTACACACGCGAATTCACCAAGATATGCAAGCTGTTCAATCAGCGGTTTGTGACCAGCGAGGGCCGAATTGTGGGTGACACGCAGACGGCCTATGTTCTGGCGCTGCGCATGAACCTGCTGCCTGAAAAATTGCGCACCAAGGCGGCTGAGTATTTATGTCGGGACATTGCCAAGGGAAGATATGGCAACACCTTGAGCAATCGCAACGGCCATTTGTCCACCGGGTTTCTGGGAGTCAAGGATTTGAATTTTGCCTTGAGCGAATCAGGCAATCTGGAACTGGCCTACCAGTTGCTGCTCAACGAAACGTATCCATCGTGGCTGTTTCCGGTGAAGAACGGGGCCACGACGATCTGGGAACGGTGGGATGGCTGGACGCCGGACAAAGGCTTCCAATCCGCAGGCATGAACTCATTTAACCATTATTCCTATGGGGCCATCGGGCAGTGGCTGTATCAGGTCGTGGCAGGTTTGGATTTGCTCGATACACACCATGGCGCAGGGTATCGACATACGCTCATCCACCCCCAGCCCGACCCCAAAGGACGCATCAACCGGGCCAGGGCATCGACCATGACGATGTATGGGTTGCTTGCAAGCTCATGGCAGGTGGACGCTGGCCAGTTCGTTTTGGAAGTGACCATCCCCGCCAACACCCAAGCGACGGTGCGATTCAAGGCCCCGTCCATGGAAGCGGTCCGTGAAAGTGGCCAGCCGGTGACAAGTCACAGCAATCTGTTTGACCTGCGCCACGAAGCAGGTCACTTCATGGCCACCATCGGCTCGGGAACGTACCGGTTTGAAACTGCATGGTGCTAAAACCCCGGATGCCAATCCGGAGCCGGGTGTCATCCTTCAATAGTGCGCCTTTGCAGCGCACGCAGTATCACCGCATTACCTCATATATCGGACATGTCTCGCCACCTTCCGCCCGGCCCTTATCCGGTCACTTCACGTACCCAGGCCAGTTCCGCTTCATCCATGGGGCCCAATGATCCGGCGGCAGCGTTGTCCGTCGCCTGCTCAATGGACTTGGCTCCGGGGATCGGCACGGTGACGGCGGGGTGGGAAATCACAAACTGCAAGGCTGCCTGAGCCATGGTTCGCCGGTTGGCAAGTTGTCGCAAACGTTCGACCACGGACAATCGCTGGGACATTTTTTCATGCCCTGGTCCCTCGTTCCATTTCTGACGAACCTGATCGTTGAAGGTGCTCTCCGGGGTGTACCGGCCGGAACACAACCCCATGCCCAGCGGCCCGCGTACCACCACGGCAATCTGATGTTGCAGACAGTAAGGCAGGAGCTTGGCTTCCGCAGACCGATTCACCAGACTGTAATCCAGTTGCACCGCCCCGCACTGCCCATTGCGGTTGAAGGCTTCCAGCACATCGAGGCGATCTGTCGAAACCCCCCAAGTGCGCACTTTGCCTTGCTTGACCAGGCGCTCAAAGCCTTCGATCCAAATGTCAGCCTGAGTCTGTCCACCCAGATGGCAGAAGTACACATCCACCGTGTCGCGCCCCAGCCGATAAAGGGTGGCATCGCAGAAGGGTTGAATATGCAGCGGGTGGGTGATCTCCATGGGTATTCCAAGACGGCGACCCCAGTTGCCCACTTTGCTGGCAATACGCACGTTATCACCGCTCCCGCGCAAGGCACGGCCAAGGAGCATCTCGCTTGTCCCAAGTTCCAGACCATAGGCATCAGCCGTATCAAAGAAAGTAACCCCAGCATCCAATGCGGCTTTGACCGTGCAGATGGCGGTGTCCTGATCCAGATCGCCCCACTGGCCTCCCAAAGCCCAGGTCCCCAGACCAATGCATGAAAACGTCCCAGCCGGTTTTGCCGAATTGACGCATTCTGCATTTGAAAAATACTCCTTAAGGATGATCGGGGTTTATTGCTGTTGGGCCACATTGGAAGCCAAGGGTGTCAGCCCCAGGCGTTGGTATTGTTCTGCGGGTGCTTCGGCCTGCTGCATCAATTCAAGCATGGATTGAGTCATCCGTGCCTGGATGGCGGCATCTTGGATTGGTTTCTGTTGTTGTGGATCCGTGTGCAGATCAAAGAGCAATGTTTTTGATGCATCCGGGTGTCGGGATCGCTTGTAATGGCTGGGGATACGCATGACCGAACAACCTTGCGTGAAGGGGAACGGATCGGCAAGCGTGATTTGTCCAGCTAGCTCATCGACCGAAAAACGTTGGCGCATGTGGGTGGGCATGAGGGTGTAATCATGGAGCGGCGAATTCTCCGGGGTTGCTGGCCCGCGCATGTAAACATAGCGCCCATCCGTGACATTCACCTGCCCGCCGAAGATGCCGAAGATGCCTGCCTGCCGCACCGGCTGATCGTTGGCGATGGTTTGGCGAAGGTTGCAACCGGTCATCCGCGGGGTGGCCTGCAAACCGAACCAGTCCAGAAGCGTGGGGCCAAGGTCAATCGCTGGCTGCACCAGTGAATCACGTGTCACCCCGGCCGCAGCACTTCGAGGGTCCCAGACAAAGAAAGGTGTGCGAGCCACTTCCTCGTAAAACGGCAACCAGCACTTGGCCCAGGACTCATGCTCACCCAGCAAAAATCCATGGTCCGTCCAGACGATGAGCATGGTGTCCTTCCAGAGGTCCTGCCTGTCCATCTCATCAAGCACCATTCCCAGATGGGCATCGCACATGGAGACCAGGGCTGCGTACTCGAAACGCATGTGCTCCACCAGTTCGCGGGACTCACGGGCAAAGTTGTAAGCAGGCCAATCCCACAGCGGGCCACCGGCTTTCTGCCAATCTTGAAAATGACGGGCATAAAAGTCTTTGAAGATCGGATGGTTGTAGAAGGGCTCATGAGGATCAAAGGTTTCGATTTGCACGAACCAGTTGTCCTTGCCAGCGTGAGAGCGGATGGCATCGATGCCGTTCTTGAAAGTCTGATATTGAGGCCAATCTGCCAGTTCATGGAGCTTGGTACGATTGGCGCGATCCTGTTTCGCGATGCCGGGGGACGTGGGAAGCATTGTTTCCAAAGGCATGAGCAGGCAGCGGCGGGTCGATACAAGGCACCCACGGATCGCCCTCCTGACCACGAGAGAAATGCCAGGTGGAGTAACGGTTGTGGTAGGTGCAGCCACCATCTTCAAAATAATGCGCATGGTCGGTGGCCAGATGGCAATGGATGCCGTTCTTGACGAGCATGGCCGGAACCGAATCATCAAAGGGTTCCAGCGGTCCCCAGGATCGATGCAGGAAATTGGGGCGGGCGGTATGCAGGTCACGCCGTGCAGGCATGCAGGGCATGGAGCAGACGTAACTGGTGTTGAATCTGGCGGATCGCTGCGCCAGGCGTTGAAAGTTGGGAGCTTGAACCCAGTCGCAGCCATAGGGCGGCAACATGCGACGATTCAGGGAATCGTACATAACCATGATGGCGCGCATGTTCAACCCCTTTCTTCAATGGGCCTTTTTTGCCTTTGGTCAGATCATGTGACTTCAAACAAAACCCTTGGCATGATTTGACCCCGACCAGAACCCATGCGAAGCCTGACGGGTTCACTTTTATTGGATAATGAGGGAGCGGTCAATTCGCAAGGATCGATGAAACGCGTAGCAACCGAACGAGGAAGAGGAAGTGGTCAATTACTGCCTTGATCGGGGCACCGTCAGGGGTTCAATCCAAACCGTGTTGGATTTGCAGCGGCCAAAAAGAGCTAAATGGCTTTGAAGATAGCAACTCACATCCCCGGTTGAGGCGGAGGAAGCATGGGGGAACCGCTTTGGAGTTGCTGCGGGGTACACAATAGATTCGCCCGTTCCCACAGCCAGCTTGCGGCCTGATGCATGCCCACTTGCTGGGCGGCCTGGGCGAGCATGGCGTGAACCGCTCCGCTCTGAGCAGCGGGCATCAGCTCCGCCCATTGCACCTTGCGGGCAAGCAGCTGCACAGCTGCGTGATGTTGACCGGCCATTAACTCGTAACGGGTTTGAATCGCCAGTCGTTGCAGGGTTTCCTGGACCCCCAAACGTCCCTGATGCAACTGCCAGAGGGCGGCATGGGCGCTGTGCAAGTCCCCCACTTGCAGGGATGACTCGGCCAGCAGCAATAACAGATGAGCCTGTACAGGGCCAAGGACGTGGCGCCGATCCTGAGGTTGGAGCAAGGCCATGGCCCCCGGTGAGCTGCGGTCAAAGGCGGCGAGGTTGTATTGAAGCAGGCATCGGCTGATGGTGGCGGCTTCGGCGAATCGCCCCTGCCGATGACGCAGCGATGCTAGCCGATGGTAAAGCAGCAAGCGGATGGAACGCTGCATCGGCCAACGGGAAAGGGCCTGTGCGAGGATCGATTCGGTATCGGCCAGGTTCACTGTTAAGGCAAAGGTGGCCTGTAACAACATTTGCCCAGCACGGTTGGAATTGAAGGTCATCCACATCCAGCCGCCCAGCAATGCCACGAGGAGCAAGGGGCCGCCCATAGGAATACCACTCAGCGGCAGGATCGACCCGCCGAGAATCAGCAGCACCAGTAAAACCAGCATGACCCAGCGGTAGGCAGTATCACGCTGAACTTGAAACTCCAGCTTGCCCGGGGAAAGGCAGGGCAGACCGGGGATGGTGCGGGTGAGGTATCGGGCGTGGTGGCCGGGGGGTTGGTGGCTTCGGGTGCGGGAGTGGTTGTGTCATCGGGCATGGGGTATCTCGTGTCGCACCTTCGGTGCGTCGCTAAACATTGAAGATAAGGAGCATCGCTAAACTTTTAAGACAAGACGCGTCGCTAAACTACAACCACAGGCGGAGTGGGATGCATTTGTACTGCCTGCATGTTCGGGTCGCTATTCATGTCGCGCAGTTCGGGCAGACGCTGTACCAGCAGCTGAGCGGGGACCAGCAGGGTTGCCTTATGCCACCAGCCTTGGGCCTGCATCAGGAGTGATTGCGTTTGCTCGGGTTTGCGCTGGATCAGGCGATAATGCCCCAGCGCTGCCAGGGCATAGCCATAACCAGCCTCCACCCCCAGCGGGCGCAGGTCATCCATCAGACTGGCGCATTGCTGAACCACATCCTCATCGCGCAGGGTACGGGCAGCCTGGTAAGCTCAGCGAAGCGATAAACCGCAAGGCAGGTTCATCATGGGAAGACTTGGCGAGCTCACGCACCGGATCGCGCAGCTTGCGCAGCGACTGGTCAGCATCCAGCATGCGATCGGTCGCCAGTTCAGCCATGACCCGTTGCAGTCGCAATTGCACCGAGCCGGGATGATCGTCGGGGACCTGTTCAATCAGTTGATCCAGCAAAACCAATTCTGACTCATGAGCCTGCACCTGACCCAGGTTGGCTGACATCAGGCACAGAGGCGCAGGTAATGTTCAGGCAGACCGGTGACCCTGGGCAGGGTGCGCCAGGCCAGGCGCAGCGATTGGGGATAGTGGCGCAGCATGGCCAGTTCCTGCACCGCGGTCACCTGCTGATGGAGCCTGCGGATATGTGCAGCCAGGGCGCTGGAATAGAACATCAGGGCCAGAATGAGTAACCAGGGCAGGAGCAAGGCGGGGCCGGTTTCCACGATGATCACCAGCAAGAGGACCAGACCGAACCCGATGATGGGAATCCATGCTTGCAGCTTGGACGGGCCGCGCAACGGGTGCTGTTGCAGGTGATCGGTAACCTGCTCCGGGGTGGGAGGGGAGAATGCTTCGTCAATGGGTGGCATGAATAATTACAGGACCGGGTTGAAAGGATACAGCATAAGGTAGATCAGCACGCCTGTCAGGGAAACATACATCCAGATCGGCCAGGCAAATCTGGCGATGCGGCGATGAGCCTGATCCTTGCGGCGAAAACCAGCACCAGCAGTACAGCAGCAAACACCGGCACGGTCATGGCCAGCACCAGATGGGTAATGAGGATCAGCAGGTAAAAATATTTGAGTAGGCCATCGGCATTGAAGGTGGTGTGCAGCTCGCCGCCAGCCTGTGCTTTCCAGATTTTATGCAACAGATAAAACACCAGAAACAGCGACGATACCACGCAGGCAGAGATCATCAGTTTTTTGTGGATCTGGACATTTTGCCGTTTGATCTCGCATCCGGCCCAGCAGCAGCAACACTGTGGCGGCAGCGTTGAGGGCGGCGTTGACATGCGGAAGGAAAGATAAATCCATATGGATGATTCCGAGTACGAATTTGGATGAGTGAAGCAGTCAGGGTTTGCCCACCATTTTGCGGATTTCCGTGAGCACGGTTTCGACGGACGCGGGATCGAGGCTGTCGTAGTAGCCATGGATTCGGCCCTGACGATCCACAATGACAAACTTGGAACTGTGGGCGATGGGCATGTCGGCGTTGCCGGGGTCTTCTTCCACTGCGAGTTTGAACCCCTGACTGGCAATGGTCCATATTTTTTCACGCGGGCCGGAAAGCCAGAGCCAGCGATCGACATCGGCATCCAACTGTTTGGCTTTGGCGGCCAGCACTTCGGGGGTGTCATTTTCCGGGTCCACGGTGAAACTCACCAGCAGCACATCCTCCGCACCGGGCATGGTGAGGACTGCATCCTGAATCTGCTTGGCACGGGCGTTCATCACCGGGCAAACCCCCAGACAACGGGTGAAGGTAAAGGATGCCAGCCAGATTTTGCCGGATAGTTCACGAGAGTGAATCGTGCGGCCACTGCGTTCGGTCAGTTCGAAAACAGGTGCAGCCCCGAAGTCATTGGCTGTCTGACTGGACTGGGTTGCTGCAGGCGAATCGTCACCGGCCAGTCGTGCGCGATTCAGGGCGAACATGGCAATCATCAACGTGGTGAGCAGCGAGACTCCTGCCAGAGCAATCACGAGGGGGATCACCTTGCTTGGTGCTCCGGTGCCACGGCAGAGGTATTCGCATTGGGGTTTGAGTGGGAATGATTGGGAGGCAGAGTACTCATGCCAGACCATCCTTTCGGGGCTTTTGGACAAGGTATGAAGCAAGCAGAAGAACACACAGTGTTAGCACCACAGTAATCACAAGGGGACATCCCGATGCCGACGGGACTCCCGGTCAAATCAGCACGGCCGGTCAGCACACCCGCCAGGGCAGCCTGCCCGTGGCTGAGCGGATTGGCCAGCATGATCGACATCAGCCAGGGGGAACTTTGCGACATCGGGAAAACGGCTCCGCTCAAAAACCACATGGGCATGAGCAGGATCATCATCACCGCATGAAACCCCGCGGAAGATTGCATCGGCCAGGCCAGACACAAACCCAGCCCGGTCATGCCCACCGCCAGTATCGCCAGCACGCCCATGGCCTGCAACATGCCCGGTAAAAGACTGACCATGCCGGAGGATTCGGTCGATTGCG
>JAAUTM010000044.1 GCA_012031455.1 Phycisphaerales bacterium | reverse complement strand
GCTTTGAGCACTTCGATGTAACGCCACTGATCATTGGTCAGGTTGAGTTCTTTCCGCACCATGGCCGGGGCGGGCTTGTCACTCATCGCTCCCACTTCCAAACCAGCCCTGCGCCACATGGCCCACCCCCAAGGCAAACACCCGCAATGTTGGCAACCATTGATAATCTTCCGCACCGATGGTCTTGCCCAGCCAGCGACAATGCTTCTGCGCATCGTAGCCCTGTGGCACCTTGAGCGTCGTCCATAACCGATACTCACTCCCAGCCGTGCCTGCCTGCGTGTCACGAATCACCACATGCCCGGTGAATGGATCATGGCCGCCAGCCAGTCATAAGCATTTTGCAGGTGATCTTCGCTGATCTTCCAAGCCACCAGCGCACCATCAGCCAGATTCCCCGCCTGCAACGTCTGGCGTATTCTGCGAACCACCCCAGCCTGCAACATCGCCTTGAGCCGCTGGTGGACGATCTCCTCCGCCACCCTGCAACGCCTGCTGATTTCCTCAAAAGGGTGTCGATAAAAACCCATGAGCTGATCTTCGGCCACCGTCAGTATCCGCCGATTGATCGGATCATCAATGTCCATCGGGCATGTCACAATGTCAGCCATGTGTGGTATTGTAAACATTGAATCATGCGCCATGACAACCTTGCAGCCCGGCATAGCATTCCTCACCAAATCGCCCCCTGGCACTGCGGATTTCCATCATGACCAGCCTTGCTTCCACCTTGCGCCTGCTTTTCTGGGAAACCACCACGGCCTGCAATCTGGCGTGTGTGCATTGTCGTCGGCTGGAGGTCTCCGCCCAACTGGCGCAGGAAGACCTTACCACTTCACAAGCCAGTGACATGATCCGCGATCTGGCCACCCTCGGTAAACCTGTGCTTGTCTTTTCCGGTGGCGAGCCGCTTATGCGTCCTGACCTGATCGAACTGGCACAACTGGCGCGGCAACTCGGCCTGCCCACCGCTCTGGCCACCAATGGCACGCTCATGAACCAGGTACTCGCTCAGCAGATCGTCGAGGTTGGCATCCGTCGCACTTCCATGAGCTTTGATGGAGCCGACCCCGCCACCCACGATTCTTTCCGCGGCATCCCCGGTGCTTTTGAAGCCACCATTTCAGGCTTTAAACAACTGCGCCAGGCTGGCATGTCGATGCAGATCAACACCAGCATCGCTCGCCATAACTATCACCAGCTTGATGCCATTTATCAGCTTGCACTTTCACTGGGGGCCGATGCCCTGCACCTGTTCATGCTTGTGCCCGTGGGCTGTGGCATGGAGCTATCTGAAAGCGTCATGCTTTCGCCCGACGAGTACGAAAAAGCACTCAACTGGATTTACGACCGCAGTCAGGAAGGCAAGTTGCAAATCAAAGCCACCTGTGCCCCGCATTACCTGCGCATCGTCAACCAGCGGCAAACCGAAGAACGTAGGCATGCCAGCGAAACAGCATCATCATCAGCATCATCCGCACAACATCCGCATGTTCATTTGGGCTCCGGCGCACCACATCCTCATGCATCCACAGGTCACCCTCATGCCCAGTCGCAGCAGGGGGCCATGCACAGTCTGACCAAGGGTTGCCTGGCCGGTCAGGCGGTGTGCTTCGTGTCCCACAAGGGCGAGGTTTTTCCCTGCGGATACCTGCCTCTGACCAGTGGCAATGTGAAGGAAAAGCCCTTGTCCAACATCTGGCGTGAAAGTGAAATTTTCGCCCAGTTGCGTGGTGAAGGCGAGCTGACCGGGAAATGTGGCTGCTGCGAGTATCAGCAAGTCTGCATGGGTTGCCGAGCACGTGCGTTTGCCCAAACCGGTGATTACCTGGCGCAGGAACCCAACTGCGCCTATGTCCCTAAAACCCTGCGCTGAAAACAGCTTGGTATTGATAGTCTTTGTGCACCGAAAGCTGCGTAATCAGAGCCGCGAATGGTAGTGAGGTAATCAGAGCGGCAAGCCGTGTAATCAGAGCCGCGAATGGTAATGAGCGGTTGTCTTCAAACCACCAATCGCTTCCCCTCGTGGCTCTGATAGACAATAGCACTCGGCCACTCGGCCACTCGGCCACTTAGCCACTTGGCCACTCAACCACTTTGATACAACCACGCGCTACGGCTCGTGGGTTATTTCCCCGCGTCGCCTGCCGAGGCCGGGGCTGCCTGCACCTCGATCAGTTCGACTTCGAACACCAGCACGCTGGCGGGGGGGATGGTGGGTCCGCGACCCTCCGGGCCATAGGCCAGATCGGAGGGGACGAACAACTGGTACTTGTCACCCACATGCATGAGCTGCAAGCCTTCGGTCCAGCCTTTGATGACCCCATCCAGCGGGAACGTCGCAGGCTGGCCGCGTTTGAGCTGCTGTCAAATTCCTTGCCATCCAGCAGTTGTTCCTTTGTAATGCACCGTCACCTGATCGCTGGCGGTTGGCTGTTTGCCTTTGCCATCTCCAGCCTTGAGCACTTTGTATTGCTAAACCGCTGGCAGTGGTCTTGACACCTTCTGCTGATTTATTTTTTGCCAGGAATGCTTCGCCATCCGTCTTGTTCTTGGATGACAGCGACATGATCTTTTCCTGGGCCGACTGACGCAGCAGCATGGCCGCAGCGCGGATTTCTTCTTCCTTGTATTCCATCGGCTTGCCCGCCAGTGCATCCGCCACACCCTTGGCCACCAGAGCCGGGTCCAGTGCCACATGTTGTTGGCTCATATCCGTACCAAGCTGCATACCGATGACATAGCTCATCGTTTCGACAGCTTTGCGGACATCTTCAGCCGACGCCGCACTGCTCGTGGCCGTGGTAGCCGACTGCGGCTTGGGCGCTGTGGCCTCTTCCGCCATCACGGGAAGGCAAACCAAGAGACCGCTGCACAACGCCAGAGCTTTCAAATTCAAACGCATGGATGTTTCCTATGGAGGGTGGTTAATGACGGAGTACCATATAATATCGTAACCGGGAAAGAGCCTGATGTCTCCGGCGGGTTGTCATCACCCTGCAAAGATACTACGGTAAAAGCATGTGGAAAGTTTATTTTGAAAATCATCCCATGGCAGGCCGGTATTACCACTATGCTCGCAGGCAGCCGGGCTGGATCGTCAAAACCGCGCTGGCAGTGGCGGCAATGGTGTTTTTGCTGCCCTTGACGGCCCTGCTTTTGCTGGTGATTGCTGCGGTGATCCTTGGCGTGGCAGTGTTTCTTGTGCTGGCGATCCTTCTTTCGATTCTGACGCTGCCTTACCGCCTGTTCAAAGCTCTGTTTCTGAGTAAACCGATGGCACCGGCTGATGAAGGCAGACGCAACGTCGTGGTGATCCATCCCACGAATCGCTAGCACGATGCCCAGCGTACGACGCCAAGTCATTCGCCATCATGAAAACATCCTCCGAGAGAAAGGGTTCGGTCATGCCCAGTTTCAGGTTGTGGTTTGGGTTGCTGCTGGTTTTGCTTTTAGGGCAGATCGCAGCACTTCCGCAGATGCAGGCATATGGTCAGGAAGCGCAGAGTACCGAAGCTGGATCCAATATCCAGCTGGATAGCCCGCGCTCGGCGATGTTCACCTTTCTTACCGCGATGAGCGATGCCCGTAACGATCCTTCACAAAGTGAAAAAGCGTATCAGCAGGCAGCATCTACCCTGGCAGGAGCGCAGGACTTGGACTCCCGTACCCTGCGGCAGAAATGCGACATGTTGCTGGCATTGCTCGATCGCATCGGTACGGTCACGCCGGAACAACTGCCTGACAAGACGGAGGTGCTTTCCCAGAAAATTCTGGCGTTTCAATACTTCCCCCAGCATCCGGAACATGACTGGATATGGAAAGAGGTCCAGGGCGGACCGCGCGGCAGCATCGTGCTGGCACAGAATTCCGATGGCACCTGGCAGTTTTCTCGTACCACGCTCACCGGCCTGCCTGCCCTCTATGAAAGCATGATCAACCTATCCCCGCGACACGACAGCAGCAGTCAACTGACGGACCTGGTTGCACCCACCTGGGAACGCACCCCCTGGCAGGGCTGGCTGAATCTGCTCATCGCCATCTTTGTCGGCGTGACTCTGGGTAAAACCACGGCTGTGATGCTCACCCGTCTGGCGGATCGACTGGAAAAAATGGGGGCAAGGCCCGTGCCATAGCACTGCGTGATGCGGCGGGTCCTTTGTCTTTGTGTATCGTCACCTTCGGGCTGGCGATCGGTCCTGCAACTGATCCATCTGGAATCCGGCCTGTTTGATTTTACTTTGCGCATCGTCAAGTTTCTGTATCTGCTGGCACTGGGCTGGTTCCTCTACAACCTGGTGGATGTACTGGACCTCTGGCTCACTGATATCACCGCGAAAACCGACAGCAAACTTGATGACATGCTCGTGCCTCTTGTACGCAAGACCCTTCGCATCTTTTTGATACTGGTCTTTTCGCTGGTCGTGGCTCAGAATGTGTTTGGATTGAATATCACCGGTTGGCTGGCAGGATTGGGCATTGCGGGGTTGGCCGTGTCCCTGGCGGCACAGGATTCGATCAAAAACCTTTTTGGCTCCATCACTGTTTTTTTTGACCGACCCTTTTCCGTTGGCGATTTCATCAACTTCGAGGGACAGGATGCCGTGGTCGAGGAAATCGGCTTTCGTTCCACCCGGATGCGTACGCTCGATGGCCATCTGGTCTCTGTGCCCAACATGAAGTTCATCGATGGCAGCGTCCGCAATATCAGCGAACGTGAATCCATGCGCCGGGTGCTGGATGTCACCATCACTTACGACACCCCTCCGGAAAAAATCCAGCGTGCTATTCAATCATCCGCGATATCCTGGCTGAACCCGACATGGCAGCGGTCTTTGATCAACAAAATAATCCGCCCAGAGTGAATTTCAACGAGTTCAATGCCGCAAGTTTGAATATTCGGGTGATTTACTGGTTCATGTTCACCCAAGGCCGAACTTTCTGGGATGCCATGGATTACGCAGAAAAATTTAACCTGAAACTTTTCGAGGCTTATGCCAAAGAAGGAATCGAGTTCGCCTTCCCCACCCAGACACTTTATCTGGCTGGTGATCCCAAACGCCCACTGGGGGCAGGTGTCGCGCAGCTTCCAAAATGATTCATGAAATTGGAGCATTACGCCCATCAGCCGGGGAAGCCATTGGGGGATGAATCAAGCCAAGTTGCGGTTGAAATTAACGTGAAGTTTCCGTCAATCAGCACTGGTTTATCCAGTTCAGCCCACCTATAATTCTTTTAGCATCAGGGTGGTACTGGGACGCCTGCCTGCTGGAGACATTTTACATGACCGCAGATTCTTGGACGGTGTTGTTAAGTCTGATTATGGGTGTAGCGCTGGCCGCAGCGTGTGGTTTTCGTGTGTTTCTTCCACTGTTTATATTGAGCCTGATGGTGGCTGCCAACAAAGCGCAGGTATCGGCCGGGTTTGCCTGGCTTGGTGACTGGCCGGCACTGCTGATGCTTGGCACCGCCACTGTGCTGGAAATCATCGCCTACTACGTGCCCTGGCTGGACAACATGCTTGATGCGGTGGCCTCGCCTGCAGCCTTGGTTGCGGGCACCCTCGTCTCGGCAGCATTCATCACCGGCATGGACCCGATGCTCAAGTGGACTCTGGCAGCGATCCTTGGCGGCGGTGCAGCCGGTGCAGTGCAGATGGTCACCGTGAGCACTCGAGCTGTGTCATCAGCCACCACAGGCGGCGTGGCTAACCCGGTGGTCAGCACCTTTGAATGGATGGGGGCTTTACTGACATCATTACTGGCAATACTACTTCCGATCATCGCAGTGATCGTGTTCGTGCTGGTGCTGGCCCTGGTGGGTACATGGTTGCTGCGTCATCGCCGGGCACACCCTGCCGCCCTGCGTACTGCACCTGTTACCACCCCGACACCGATTGCCTGAATCGCTTATTTCATCCACGCTTGGCAGCGCCTATTGCCCCATTCCATGATGGACACGCCCATGCCTTCACCAGCGACCGCCACGCCCGGCCGAGGGGTTTATCTGGAAACCTTCGGCTGCCAGATGAACGTGCTGGATACCCAGCTTGTGCGCAGTCAATTGCAGGCACTTGGCTACCGTTTCATCGACGACTGGACTCAAGCCGATGTGGTGCTTTACAACACCTGCTCGGTGCGCGAACACGCTGAGAGCAAGGTTTACAGCCGGGTGGGACAGGTTGGCCAGCTTAAGAAACAACGCCCCGACATCATTTTGGGAGTGCTTGGCTGCATGGCCGAGCGGGATGGTCAGGACATGGTCCGCCGCTATCCCCAAATTGATTTGCTCGTGGGGCCGGGGGAACTCGACAAGGTCCCGCTGCTCATTGACAACATCGACAAAACCAACCTCAAGCAGCGTGGCGGACTGCGCCATGCCCAGCTGGCGTTGCAAGGCAACACGCATCGCAGGTCCAGCACCCTTACCGCAGCCCAGGACCAGCTTGAACTGCTGGATTTATCACGCAGCTTTTCCCCCGATGAACACCATGGGTCTGCCTATGTGCGCATCACCCGGGGTTGCAACAAGTTTTGCACCTATTGCGTGGTCCCCAACACCCGTGGTGCCGAGGTGCATCGCCCGCCGGGGAACATTCTGGAAGAGTGTCGAAAACTGGTCGAAGCCGGGGTAGCCGAAATCACACTGCTGGGGCAGACGGTCAATCATTACCACTTTGATCAAGGGGCTGCAGTGACGGTGGACGGAGTGATGCAGCCACAAATTGGTGCGCCGGTAGGTCGTGACGGGCCACGCATTCATGGTGCTGGTGGTGGAACCACGGAGGCAAGCCGTGTCACCACTTTCGCCGGGCTTCTGGCGCTCTTGCATGATGAACTGCCGGGCTTGCAGCGCTTGCGATTTGTGACCAACTTTCCCCGTGATTTTGGGGATGACATTCTGGAAGTGATGGCCACCCGGCCACGTATCTGCAAATACATTCACCTGCCGGTGCAGTCGGGTTCCAACACGGTATTGGCCCGCATGAACCGGGGTTACACCGTGGAAGAATACAAAACACTGTTAACCGCCATTCGAACCAAGTTGCCCACTGCGGAATTATGCACTGACATCATCTGTGGCTTCCCCGGTGAGACGGAGGAAGATCATCAGGCCACACTGGAACTGCTGCGCTGGGCACGGTTCAAGAATGCGTTTATTTTCAAGTACTCACCCCGTCCGGGCACCTCTGCATTTGATCGTTTGCCCGATGATGTGCCTGAAACGGTGAAAAAACGACGTAATCAGGAACTGCTGGCGCTGCAAACCCAAATCAGTCGGGAAGTTCACGAGGCTTACCTGGGCAAAACTGTGGAGGTTTTTGTGGAAGCGGTTAGCGACCACGCGATCAAGGAACACAACGCTGCTGCACCGGGTTCGGAGGGCACGGTGACCCTGGGCTGGGAAAAGCCTGTGGAGTTGACCCAGCTCAGCGGGACGGACCGAAGGTGATTTTGATTGTCTGCTTCGCAGGGACACCGGCGATGGTGGGCAGCATCGTACAAGTGCAGGTGGAGCGAGCTGCTCCACTGGCATTGTTTGGCGTGCTGGCAACTAATGAAGCGAACAGATCGGTCAGCCTGCATCAAGCCTTGCCGGTAGCCGCAGGTCCAGGGACATAAAAAAACAGACTCGAACGGTCCCTCCGTCGTTCGAGCCTGCGCGTGGCTTGGATGTTGGTACTGATTTAGTTTTAATCAATCGCAGCCGCGAATTGTGTAAGCAGAATGACGAGTCGTGTAATCAGAGCCGCGAATGGCAATGAGCGGTTTCCTCGATAACCACTCGCCTCCGCTTGTGGCTCTGATTCAAGCAACCGCAAGCTTCAGCACATCGCCAGGAATATCAGCAGCGTGAGCAAGGCCACTTTTTTGCGATGCGAAAGTTGCATCGGGGTCAACTCAAACACAGCAGCGAGGGTGGTCATGCGTTTGTCCTTTGCTTCCATCATCACTTGTGCATAGGCTGTGCCAAAGCCGTGTTGATATTCCATGAGATGTGAAAAACACTTGAATCAAGGGGTTTTCGTAGCCAAACCCGCAGTTGATTGATTGCGGTAGGATTTACCGGATGATGCCTGAGCACAACATGAACCAACGGCACACGTTGTCCGCACACCACATGGGCGAAGCGCAGAGCCTCCCACAGGCGACCTTGGCAATCCACCCTGAGGGGCTGTGTTTACACCT
>JAAUTM010000043.1 GCA_012031455.1 Phycisphaerales bacterium | reverse complement strand
CTTAAAAAGGGGCTGTGATATTTTTTTACCCTGCTTGACCGAGACATAAACCCCCTGCCAGAGCCGTTTGAAATGGCGGTTGCCACTGACCTGTCCGGTGATCTGCAAAGTGTCAAGCATTGGTACACCGGCGTTAACCAGTTCGCCCATCGTGTGCAGGCTGCGCCCGATGTACAAAGCCTTGAACATTTTCTTGAAAATCGGCACGCTGAGCTTCACCTGATCAAACCACCACCCCCCTACTTCCGTGCGGATGAACGCCATGATCCCTACCACGCCCAGCACCAATCCGATCACCACTGCCCACCACCAGCTAACCATGAAGGTTGACAATGCCATCAGGAACTTGGTCGTGCGGGCATGGCTGCTTCCTTGCCCTGAAACACCGAAGCGAAACGCGGTAACACGAAAGTAAGCAGGAAGATCGTCACCGCCACCGCCAGCGAACCGATCACGCCGGGGTAGATCATCGCCCCCACCACCATCTGCCTGGTTTCAATCTGCTGTGCCAGATAGGCAGCAATACGGTCCAGCATCTTGGAAAAACTGCCCGATACTTCGGATGCCCGCACCATGTTGACATAAAGCGATGAGAACAACTTGGGGTGTTTGGTCAGTGCCTCGGAAAACTGCCTGCCTGCTTCGACATCCTGTTTGATACGGAGAATGATTTCCTTGAACTTGGGATTATCGATTTGATCAGCAATGCCTTCGAGCGCATTCCGTAGCGAAATGCCTGCACGCACCATGACCGCCAGTTGGGTGGTGAAGTTCAGCACATCGCGTTGCGACGGGCCGGATGTGTAATTTACCGATGACAGTTTTTGCAACAGTGACTTGGTACTGCTGCCCATGGGCGTCAGATGAAGGACATGCAGCCCCTGCTGACGCAGGTTGGATGCCGCAGACAAAGCATTCTCCGCAGTGAGCATTCCCACTGAGCTTTGCCCACCTGATCCCCGAACTTCATAGCGATACGTAGGCATGGGTTTGTATCAACTCTTTCACCACAGTTTGTCTTTCATCGTTCCTATTCCACTCTCGACCACTCGTCCCCATTCTTCATCAAGCAGCAAGCATCCGTTCGAGTTTCTCTGGGTAGGCTGCGTTGGCAATGGCATCCTCCCGGCTGATCATGCCGTTGTAGTAAAGCTCGGCAATTGCGGTATCCAAGCTCTTCATACCAAGGGCACGATTGGTATCAATCACGTTGGGGATTTCAAACAATCGGTTTTCACGGATCAGGTTGCGGATGGCCGGGGTCACCAGCATCACCTCCACCGCGGGGCACATGCCTTTTTTGTCTGAGCGCTTGAACAGCACCTGGCTGATCACCGCTTGGAGAGTGTTTGCGAGCATGGATCGAATCTGATTCTGCTGATCCGCAGGGTACATGTCGATAATACGTTCGCATGTCTGTGCGGCATTGCAGGTGTGCAGCGTTGAAAGCACCAGGTGGCCGGTCTCGGCAGCGGTGATGGCGGCACTGGTGGTTTCCAAGTCACGCATTTCGCCCACGAGAATGATGTCCGGGTCCTGACGCAGCACATGCCTTAAACCACTGGCAAAGCTGGGCACATCGTCCCCCAGTTCGCGCTGCTCAAGGATGCACTTATTGCTGACAAAGGTGTATTCAACCGGGTCTTCGAGCGTGATGATATGCTTGTGATAGCGACCGTTCATGGCATCAATCATCGATGCCAGAGTGGTTGATTTACCTGAACCCGTGTCGCCGGTCACCAGCACGAGTCCCGCCGGAGGTAGGTCAATTTCATGATGATATCCGGCAGAGTCAGTTCCCCAAACGCCGGTATCTTGGTCTTGATCAAACGAAACGCAATACCCACGCTCCTCCGCTGCATGTGAGCGTTGACACGGAATCGGGCAATGCCCTTGATCTCGTAAGAAAAGTCCGCATCCTTGACCTTCTCGAACTTGGTCATCATCTCGGCACTGGCCATGTGCTTGACCATAGCCAGAGCATCTTCGGGAGCCACCACCGGATAATCCAGCGGCGTGACCATGGTGTGAATTCGCGCAGCGGGCTGGTGTCCGGAAATCAGATGCACATCGGATGCACCCATATCCATTGCCGCCTTGAGGATCGTGTCCAGTTGCATTCCGATGGTCATAGCTTCCTCATGTTGGGCAGGAGTCTGCTCAGGGCTGCACGCAACCTTGAGCGGCTGGGTTCAAACGGGAACATCAGAGTCTTTCATATGATCGACCGGAACATGACCGAATAAACCAGTTGACCAACTTCCGCAACATGCCGGGCCTCTCCAGCCGTCACAAACGACACAATCGTTATGTCAAGCCAACGTCGGTCGTGGAGAGGTTGGTGTAAGGCATTGGATCGGTGAATTGCTTGAGCCTCGCACCTGCGGTGCGTCGATTAACTTGGAACATAATAAACAACCCAGGCATCACCGTGTGGTAATGCCTGGGCTTTGTGAATTCGGTATTAAGTTTTATCCGCTCAATTCATTCTTTGACAAACATTCACCGGCTGCGGCGACGCAGAACCAAGGCGCCAGCGCTGATGCTGAGAATACCAAAGGTGGCGGGTTCGGGAATACCACTGGCTTCCATCATCACAGAGTAGATGCTGGTGTTGTCGATGTATTTGCCATCAAAGCCGGTCCAGCCATTGGCAGCCAAACCGTAGTAGTTATCGAGGTTGGCATCGGTGCCAACAATGTAGTTATTGAACAACTCGGCGCCAGCGCCTTTGGCGAACAGGGGGACGAGTTGGTTGGTGTGGTTGCCGCTGTACCATGAAGCGCCGGGCAGGTTACCGGCACCGTTGTTCTTCAGGTGAGCGTAGTCCACACCAGCATCGAACTGATTGTTGCCGTTGACATCCATGAAACCAGCAGATCCATCAGAAGCGCCCATGAGGTAGCCGGTTTCGTGGTCAGCAGTCACAATGATCAGAGTTTCGTTCCAGTTGCTGTTGGCCTCGACCCAAGCCACCGCTTCGGTCACGGCGTTATCAAAATCGATCTGTTCTTCAATCATACGATCGAGTTGGTTGGCATGGCCAGCCCAGTCCACCGCACCACCTTCGATCATCACGGTGAAGCCGTTGCTGTTCTTGCCAGAACGTTCAGTGCAGCCTTGGTCATGGTGACCAACGTTGGAACATTGGTGTTCATGGGGTCGAAGTTACCCGCAGGATTGCTGCGGTTTTGTTGCAGCGTGCTATTGCACTGTGGGAGACCCAGCAGTTTCTCGGGTGCCCCAGCCACACCACCGTTGGCGATGGACTCAAAACTGCTCTTGTTATCTACAAACGTCCATCCATTGGGAGCTGCTCCGTCCTTAATATCAGTCCATGTGGTTGCGCCGCCAACGTAACTGTCGGATGCTGAGGGGGAGTAGATGCCGTTGTCATTGTAATCACCATTGCCAGCGCCCATGAGCACTTTAAAATTACCGTTGTAGTTCAGGGCATCATAAAAGTCGTTATTACTGTTGGGGTTGGTGCCATAAACACCTTCATCGGCCATCTGTGTGGTATTGCCGCGTGCCTTGTTGTGGGCAAACACAGCGCCGGGGGTGGCATGTGTAATCTGAACGCTAGATACCGCACCCATACTCTTGTTGAAGGGAGCCTTGGCGGCCTGTTCAAAGAAAGTCGTCAGGGCTTTGCCGTCGGTGGTCATGTTGATCTGGTTGTCATAGATCTTTACACCCGTGTACATGGCACTGGCTGCAGAAGCCGAGTCGGTGTAGGTGCCAGACTGGCTAACATAGCCAAAATTACTCGCCATCTGAGCAGGATCATAACCGGGCTGACCATTTTTGAAGTTGGGATTCGTGGCAGAGAAAGTAGCCATCGAAAGTTTCACATCAAAGTTGTGGTACACAGCTTTGGTTCCCGTGTACATTTCCGTGGCCAGAACATGGTTGAAACCCTGGCCATCGCTGATCAGCAGAATCACGTTCTTGGCCTGTGGGACGACTTCGGCAGTAGCAGTCATGCCTACGCCCATCACCATAGCGACGGCTGCCGCTGCGATACAAACTGACTTCTTCTGAATCGTCATATCGAATCCTCCATGAATGAAGTCTGCACGAATCGCGCAAGCCCTGGTGACACACCACGGCGGCCGAGCGAGCATGACTTATTGGTTACGGATTACCTTGATCGTTTACATATCACTGCAATTCAAACTATTAATTTATAATTATTACATATAACGCATACGCAAGTACTTCTGAATATTGATCCCTTCGAACTCGAACACTCTAACCTGTCTTTGTTAGGGAATTAATTGCAATTGATGTGAAAAAGATTATTTTATCGTTTGTTCTACATGCGATCGCAAAACATTTTTTCACCTTGCCTGTTTCGCCTCAAATCATGGAGCAGGTTAGTGCCATTACGGCATTGAGCAACGGCTTCATGCCCGCTCATCCGTTTGCTCAGCGATGACTTAGCGATGACAATCCCCCAAGGGAGCTATTGCATGAGCATGAAGGTTCATATTTACTCGGCCACCGCAGGAATCGGGCACGTACGTGCCGCCCAAGCCATCGAATCTGCATTTCAGCAGCACCAGCCAGATACCCAGGTGCAACATCACGATGCCCTGGCATTCACCAACCGGGTCTTTCGTAAGCTTTATGCGCAAGCCTATCTGGAAATGGTTCGGCTCTCGCCAGCGATGTTCGGCTGGCTTTACGACCGGACCGACAAACCCTGGCGCAGCAGGCGATTCATTCAGGCGGTCAACAAAATCAACACCCGGCCATTGGTGCGCATGATCAGCAGGGAACAGCCTGACATCGTGGTATGCACGCATTTTCTCCCGGTGGAAATCCTTTGCAGGCTCAAACGACGAGGATTGTTTCACCAGCCGATTGTGACCGTCATTACCGATCTGGATGCCCACGCCTTCTGGCTGGCACCGGAAGTGGATCATTACTGCGTCGCCCTGGAAGAGACGGCTAAGCATCTGGCAATGCTGGGGATTCATCCATCGAAGATCAGTGTGACAGGGATACCCATTGATCAGCGTTTTGCAGAGCCTTGTGATCGTGTATCGGTCCTAAAGGAATATGAACTCACCACGGAGTTGCCAACGCTGCTGATATCGACGGGGGGTTTCGGAGTGGTGGGCAATGTCAGTCGTATGCTGCAGATGTTGCTGGCCATGCGCCATCCGGTTCAGATGCTGATCGTCTGCGGGAAAAATGCCCGGTTGAAGAGTTTGCTGGAGGAACAACTCACTGGGCAGACGCCGGAGGTTCGCAGGCGGATCCGGGTGCTTGGATTCACCAGCGACATGCACAAGCTAATGGCTGCGGCCGACCTGTTGGTGGGCAAACCGGGCGGACTGACGACGAGTGAAGCCTTGTCGCGTCGATTGCCCATGTGTGTGGTAAATCCAATCCCCGGTCAGGAGGAACGCAACAGCGACCACCTGCTGGAAGATGGATGTGCCATCCGCTGCAACAATCTGCCCACTTTGGGTTGGAAGCTCGATCAATTGCTGGACAACCCGACACGCTTGCAATCGATGCGGAAAAATGTGCAACGACTGGCTCACCCTCATGCTGCTCATCAGGTGATGAAGATACTGGTAAGGCTGGCTGCGGAACATCAGGCAAATGTCCAGTCTCACGGTGTTAAAATTCAAAGTCCAGGCATGGTCCGTCGCTTACGTAAACGGGTGTGGTCAGCCATCAGTGGCAGCTAAACGCCGATATCAGACAAATTTGCTATGAACATGACATAAGCTTCGATGCTGTCAGTTGCACTTTGGACGTACCATTAAGACATGCCCGATCATGCAGACCATCTGAATCTACTGCTTCAGAAAGCCCGCTCCCTGCCCAGGGTGTCAGGCGTGTATCTCATGAAGGATGCCTTGGGACGTGTGCTTTACGTTGGCAAAGCCAAGTGCCTGCCCGACCGGGTGTCCAGTTACTTCATCCCCTCGGCGGACCTTGGCCCGGGTCGTAAACAAAACCTGCTTCATGAAGTCCATGACTTTGACACTATTGAATGCGACAGCGAGTGGGAAGCCCTGCTCACGGAAAATCGCCTGATCAAGGATATTCACCCGCCATACAACGCCAGGCTCACCGACGATAAAACCTACCCCTATCTTGCAATTACTTTGCGGGATGATTTTCCGGGTGTGTTCATCACCCGCCAGCCTACCGATGAACGTTTTCGCGGTGCCAAAATCCTCGGCCCCTTCACCAGCACACATTCCCTGCGTGGCAGCCTGCAAATGCTTCAGCGCGTTTTCAAGTTCCGTACCTGCGAATTGGACATCCGTAAAAGCGATAACAAACGCAGGTATTTTCGACCTTGCCTTCTGCATGCCATCGGGCAATGCACCGCCCCCTGTGCCGCCCGCATCAGTCCGGGGGCCTACCGCGAAGACATTGACCGGTTCACCCGTTTCATCGAAAGCAAACGCTCGATCATGATTCGCGAGATGCGTAATGAAATGCAGCAGGCATCGGCGCTGCTCGATTTTGAAAAGGCTGCCGTGCTGCGAGATCAGATCCGTGCCCTTGATCAACTGGAACAGCGGGGTCGCAAGGATATGGGCTGGCAGCCGGAAACTGAATCAGGGCTGCTTCGGCTGGACCCGCGCAAGGGGCTGGAAGTTTTGCGCCAGATACTTGGGATGGATCAGCCCATTCGTTGTCTCGAAGCCATCGACATTGCTCATCTGCAAGGCGGGGAAACGGTGGGCTCGAAAGTATGTTTTGTGGATGGCAGGCCGTTCAAGAGCGAGTATCGCAGGTACCGGATTCAAGCGTAAATAACGATGATTATGCAGCGATTCGTGAGGTGGTAAGTCGGCGTTACCGGGAGGCGGGAACGGGGCAGGAACTTTACCCGGATGTGATTCTCATCGACGGCGGACTTGGGCAATTGCACGCAGCACAGGAAGCGTTTGCCTCCCTCGATGTGCAACCGGCGATGGTGATTTCGTTGGCCAAGCGGGAAGAGTGGCTGTATGTACAAGCACAGGCTGAGCCGGTGAAACTGCCTCGGCGAAATGTGGCATTGCGGTTGTGTCAGGCAATTCGTGATGAAGCTCACCGTTTTGCGCAGCATTACCATCATCTGCTTCGCAAGAAAAAAGTGATGGTGCAGGACAGCAAGCCTGTGAGGAAAAAACGCAAAGTTGATGGAGTTATCGATACCGCCCGGGGCCGTACAACCGTCGTCGATCACGGAAAAGGATGTCGTTGAACCGGGGACTTCAGAGGACCAGAGGCAATCAGCGGAAGCGGGGCCAACAGTGAAACCGGGGGACGGTGAAGTGGGAAAGGATTTGCCATGAATGCATGCCAATGGGCCACGCAAGATGAGCATGGGGGTGCTTGTCCGGGTGAAAGTGGTGCCGGGCGCCAGCCGATTGCGGCTTGCTGGATTGCTGGGGGACCGGTTGAAAATTCAGGTGAGTGCGCCACCTGAGGATGGAAAAGCCAATGCAGCCTTGTGTCAGGTGCTGGCGGAAGCACTGCAGATAAACTTACGGCAGGTGAATGTCGTGGAAGGTCACACCCGGCCCCAAAAGATGGTGCGTATTGAAGGCCTCCGTTTGCCGATGGTGTATGGACTTCTTAGCAGCAACACTGCACGGCAGCACGGCTAAACTTGCTTGGATTACAGTATTGTTCATCACGATTCATAAAAAGTTTTAGTCAAAGGTCGATGCTCATTACGCCGATGGGCTATCATGAATATGAACTTGGGTTGAGCCATGAGGTGAGCATTGACCTGTTTCCGCAACGACCGTCGCAAGGGTTTCACACTGATCGAGTTGCTGGTGGTGATTTCCATCATTGCCCTGCTCATTGGCATTCTTTTACCTGCGCTGGCCTCAGCACGCGAAAGCGCCCGCATCAGCAAGTGTCTGGTGAATCTGCGGCAGATCGCCATGGCTGTGGCATCCTACGAAACCGATCAGCGGCGCATGCCAACTCATGTGCGTGAATGGCAGCTACAGGGCCTTCCGTCACCCAATTACGCTGCCGGTGGTCCCGCGATGTTCCCTGCCAGCGTGCGTTTCGGCGATGCTGCAACAGGACGTGATTTATCCGTGCTGTATGCCCCCTACATGGACGTTGAGTTTTTTGTCTGCCCTGTCGTGCCCGATTGGAGTATTACCGAGGAACTCAATCGCCCCGGCTCATCCTCCACCAACAGC